>CAYLYN010000192.1:0-8590 GCA_964387565.1 uncultured Rikenellaceae bacterium
AAATAATATGTGGTGTTCGGGATCAGGTCTGTGACAGTGCTGGTATATACTCCTGAACCTGATCCGTCTTCAGTTTTGCTGTCGGCTGTGGTTGGATTCTGCGACTGGCTCCAGCATACTCCCCGGGCAGTTATTTCAAGGCCACCGTCACCGGTAATATTTCCTCCGGTAGTGGCTGATGAGTATGTGATATCAGTTATTGCAGCCGTGTTAAGGGCGAGAGGGTCAGGTTCCTTTTTACAGGCGATGAGGCATATTAATGAACATATCAGAATAATGCCGGGCTTTAATATTTCATGTGTACATTTCATAGCCTTTTACTTTGCACCGGCGTTTTTCAGTATCCCGGTAATTTCCGGATTCGACGAACCGGCAAGGGAGAGAGGCGTTTTACCGTCGGCTGTTCTGGCGTTTACATCAGCGCCGTTTTTTATGAGAAACTGTAACAACTCTTTATTCCCATTGCTTGCTGCATAATGAATTCCTGCCCAGCCCGCCACGTCTCCGGAGGTGGCAGCTTCATTGACATCAGCGCCTTTGGAAAGAATGAATTCCGCAAATTCAAGATCAACTTTTCCCATCAGGATGCCAAAAATGACACTGGTAAATATTCCTCTTCCATCATCTCTGCGGGCTGCGATGTCCGCACCTTTCTCCAGGAGCATCAGAGAGATTTCTTTCGAGCCTTCAGCTGCTTCCAGAAGTGCCGTTGAGCCATCCTTGGCACTGATATTCACATCTGCCCCGGCTTTGATAAGATATTTTGCCACATCAAAATAGCCGGGACGGGAGGCCCAGCTGCAGGCCCACATCAGCGACGTATATCCGTTTTCGCTCTGGGCGTTGATATCTGCACCGTCGGCCAGTGCCTTTTTCACGGCCACGGTATCAGCTTTAATAGTTGCACTGTAGAGGGGATCCTGGCCCCAGTCTTCCTGTCCCATGTTCTGCTGGCCGAACAGACCAGCTGAAATGAACAGCCCGGTAAGTATTGCAGTGATCGCTACCAGTTTGTTGTTGAGTTTTTTGTTTTTCATGATTTATACATTTTGTGATTTATCTTAAGTCATATTCGGTTCATTCTTTGCCTCAGCGATACGCTTCCTGGCCTTCACGCCCTGATAAACAGCGAGTAATCCGATGAAGAAAAAGAGCGCGGAGATGCCTGCCAGCATGAGATCTCCTGATTTTGTGCCCGGTTGCAGGACTGCAGATTCCGGCAGATCAGGGTCATAATAGACATCGACCTCTTTATCAACAGGATACTCTGCCTGCAGGCGTTTTGCCTTTGAGACGTTGTTATCGAGAGCCCCGTCTCCCACAGTAATTTTGGATGCTGAGTATTTCTTGCCGTCAACGGTATAGGAATAAGCAATATCGGGCTGGTAATGGGTATTGCCATCCCTTTTAAAAACCTGGACTTCAGATTTGGTAATGGTACCCGGCACTGACGGCCAGTTCTTTGATGTGGCTGCGTACTGCAGCGGTGGCAGGGCAAAGAAGATGAATATTGCCCCGCCGATGATTGCAAAGATGATTCCCATGGTAACCGGATTGGCGTTACCGGGTCTTCTTGTCCTGGGTGAACCGATTCTGATCATTGGGTATTCTTTTTTTTTTAAATTGTAGTATGTATTGCTGGTTATTTCTCTCTTCGTCGTTCGAGAGTGATATTTCCGTTTACTGTGATTGTTCCTTCGGGGCATGATGTGCCGGATCCGAAGGTAGGATGATAGGGCATGGTCTCTTTTATGCTTAATTCTATCCGGTCGTTGCCATTCCTGCCACGGGTATACTCGCCTTTCATTTTAGCTCCGATTGGTAGCATCAGAGGCATTTCAACTGTTTCGGAGTTGCTCTCGTTCTCTTCAAATTCACCGGTGCACACATTATAGACTTTTCTATCATAGGAGGTATATACGGGGTAATTTTTGACACCAAAGGATATGTTTAGTGCTGCTGTGACGGGGATAATCGCATCGTTCTGGTCTCCCTGCACCATATTGCGCATTTCACCCTTGATTTTTTCCATGGCCTGCTTATCCATGGAATTATAAGCATCCAGTAATTTTGCCTGCATCTCCGCCATCTGTTGCTGCGCATTATCTGCAGCTTTTTTGTCTGCAAGCATCTCTTTTGCGATAAGAAGAGTGATGCCACCATCCTCGATATCGGCATAAGCCTGACCGGTCTTTGTTTCGTTCCAGGTATTCCAGTTGCCAGGCGCCACCCATTCCCATCTGCCCGTTCCGTCGTTATGACATTGTGTCTTTGCAGAACTGCCCTCAATGGTGTGCTTTTCATTCATAATTACGGTCACCTGCCCTGAAATGTACTGCAGTTTGGCTCCGGCGCTTGTGCCTGTTGCAGGAAGATTGAAATCGCTCAGTCCGATCGAAATACTGGCATAAGTAGTCTTATGGTCACCGGCAAGAATTCTTTTGGTGCTCAGTTCACCAGTCGGTTCTTCAACATCACAGTTAAAAATCTGTGTGATCTCGAGGTCAATGGAGCCGGACCAGGCATAATTGTCCGGGATGACACTGACACTGCCTGATCCCGTAACCTTGTCCGGGTAGTCTACAGGCTGGTAACTGGCGGTTACCCTGATTTTTTCATCGTTGCTCCCTGCTTTGTAACCGAGTATCACCTTTCCTTCACTGTTTGTGGTATACCCGCTCTGCGGTGTGATTTTGCCGTTAGAAATCCCATTTATCTTTACATCTAGTTCCTTCCCCACAACAGGATACCTGGAACCGTCAGGATCAGTTTCATTGAAAGTGATGACTATTCTGGTCTGTTCATCCTGCTTAAGTGGGTTACGTTCGGGTAGTACTTCGATCTCAAGCCCTCGTATTATTAGTTCCTTCTCTTCCAGGGCATAATCATCAATTGGCCCTCCCAGCGAGCAGGTCTTAAAACGGATTTTTTTCTTTTCTGCCTTGAGACCTTTCTCAAGCCTGTATTCACCCTCACACTTGCAATATTTATTGCCAACGATTACCATATAATTTCCAAGGTGGTACCCTCCTTCGCCCATGTTTGTCTTTTTTAGATCGAGCCTGTCAAGGTAGTCCTGGTAATATACGGGCTGTCCTTTCTCTTTGTCATCACAAACCAGCTTCCCGCGACAGTCATATACTTTAGCATCTACTTTTGTTTTTCGGGATTCTTTATCCAGGGGAGAAACATATTCCTTTTCAAATTTGATGATCAGTTTCGGATCCCTGGGTGGTGAAGGATGCTTTATTTCATAACTGACAATATTTCTGTCCATAGGATAGAATTGGGATACCATGTTCTTCATGGCCTGCTTAAGATCGGGATCTATTGCATCGTATATATCGAGTACCCAGTTTCGGTTCGGAACACAATTGGCATTTGCTCTTAATCCGGCTATTATGTAATACCCGGTCTGCCCTGTAAATTCGTAGTTTTCGTCGCGAAGTATTCCTAAGTCCAGATTCGCCCGAAAAAAATAATGGCAATCTTCTCCGATCTCTTCAAGTGAATAAAAGGTAATCTCAGGTTCAAACTCCGTCAGAATCTGGACTAGCATATGTGTTACAAAGCCATTCCAATCAGTTATGTTTCCGGAGCCAAAGTCTTTTTCAAGAAATTCAGGTGTACGGGTTCCTTCCACAATTTCCACGGAGACACCAACTATGGTTTTATTGCATTCATCATCCTGTCCTGTCGTGGTACTTATCAGGATAAAGATGCTTAGAATTATAGCTATCAGCTTTTTCATGGCAGTATGGGGTAAGTGACTTATTTTGATATTTATTATTCTTTTATCCTTTCAAGGGTGATGTTTCCATTAACGGTAATATATCCTTCCGGGCATGATGTGCCGGATTCGAAGGTTATATGATAGGGCCTGGTCTCTTCTATACTTAAGTCTATTCTGTCGTTGCCATTCCTGCCACGGGTGTATTCGCCTTTCATTTTAGCTCCGATTGGTGGCATCAGAGGCATTTCAACTGTTTCGGAGCTGCTCTCATTCTCTTCAAACTCACCGGTACACACATTGAAGGCTTTTCTTTCACGAGAGGTATATACGGGGTAATTTCTGGCACCAAAGGATATGTTTAGTGCTGCTGTGACGGGGATAATCGCATCGTTCTGGTTGCCCTGCATCATAACACGCATTTCACCCTTCATTTTATCCATGGCCTGCTTATCCATGGAATTATAAGCATCCAGTAATTTTGCCTGCATCTCTGCCATCTGTTGCTGCATATTATCCGCAGCTTTTTTGTCTGCAAGCATCTCTTTAGCGATAAGGAGAGTGATGCCACCGTCCTCAATATCGGCATAAGCCTGTCCGGCCATAGTTTCATGCGATGTGTTCCAGTTGCCAGGCGACACCCATTCCCATCTGCCTGTACCTTCGTTATGACACTGGGTTCTCCGGGAGCTGCCGTGAATGGAGTGATCCTCATTCATAATCACGGTAACCTGCCCTGATATGTACTGCAGTTTGGCTCCGGCGCTTGTGCCTGTTGCAGGAAGATTGAAATCACTCAGTCCGATCGAAATACTGGCATAAGTTGTCTTATGGTCACCGGCAAGAATTCTTTTTGTACTCAATTCGCCAGTCGGTTCTTCAACATCGCAGTTAAAGGTCTGGGTGATCTCGAGGTCAATAGTTCCTTCCCATGCAAATCCTGACCCCATGATCAGGAGGTCTTTTTTCTGTCTCTTGTCCGGGTCGGGCTCTTTGAGTTCACCTTTATATTTTGTATCAACCCTGTCACCATTAAATTCAGCTGATATAGGCACAGGCGGACACTTGCAGTGCAGGGGAGCTTTTTCAACACTATAGTTGCCGGTGCCGTCAGCCTCCGTCTTCAGGGTATTGGTATCATCCGTGACCTGTACCCTTGCGCGTGGAGCTTCCCGGGTCTGTTCACCTTCCTGCACCTCAACTTTTCCATATAGTGTTCCATAAAACCCGAGTATGTGTTTCTCGGACTTTTCAAGCTTATGTTTGCGGGCGAGAGAAAGATACCAGTTCAGATTTTTTTCGCGGTTGAATTTGTCATCACACAGAAAATCAAGCAGGAACTGGTTCATAAGGTCAGTCCCCTCGTTATATTCAAAGAGCTCGAACCAATCGCAGACATCACGTATTTTTTCGACATCAGCCAGACCTTTGTCTATTGGTCTGGCCTGAGTCCCTTCTGAGGCTACATGAAATGCGCTACGGGGAAGACAGGTGACTTCAAAGTCTATATCTGGCTGTAGATAGTTACCTTCAGAATCCATCTGAGTGCCATGTCGTAGATCTCGGTTGTCGTATAGCCCCATGTGATCACCCATTTCAATATTCCCCAATGCAAATCTCATCAGGCATCTTACTCTTTCTCTTATATAGTCGGAATCAAAACTTAACTCGACAGCTCTCAGATATAGTCTTTTTCCAAATAGCTCTGCTTTGTCCACAGCGTCGGGCCAGGTATTCTTCTGGTGGCTTTTTAATTCAACAAATAAATGCTCAGCTTCCCAAAGGGTGCTTTCACCTGAATCATGAGCCAACTCCATCAGATCCAGGAATTGTTTTTCCCAGTAAGGGTTGCCTTCCATTGCATATTTTGATGCCAGATCGCGTGCCAGATCGCGATCGGCAGCTTTAACTCCAAGCCAATGGATATATGCTTCGAAGCCCTCTAAGGAAGATGGCTCATTATCTTCAGCCTCGATCTTGGCTTTCAGCCGGTCGTATTCAGCCTGCTGTGCGGACAAAAGACTGGTTATTAATACCACTCCTGACAAAACCAGAAAAAATCGTTTCATATACCTGACTTATCCGGGCTACATTTTTGGTATCTCCATGACCTGGTATCCGTCAGGCATTTCAAGGTATCCGGAGGTGGGAGTCCACGTTTCGACCTCCTTCAGTTCCATGACCGAACCTTCTGACGATCCGTCGATATGATTTATCATTTTAACTGGCATGTTGTATTCATCAGAAGTCCATACTGTAAACATTTTCTGGGTGAGGTTATCCTTGTTCCACAGCCCGGAACGGGTGCAGGCAATGCCGTTGACGGTTTCCTGACCTTCAACTTTCATCAGACCCTCGTCCTGATAATATTTGTATGTAGCCACCGGGTCGTTGCCCATACTCATCTTATCGGTGGCGGAGCTTTTCATTGCCATCTTCTGCTGAGGCATCAGGATATAAATATCAGGTGAGCCTGCTTTTACCAGTATCACGCCCTCCTGCCCGTCTTCATTGAATTCGTAACGGTAACCGGCATCAGACGAATAGACTGTGAAAACATGGTCTTTGCCCATGCTTGTGAAATACATCTTTGCCTTGAACTGGGCTTCTGCCGGCAGTATCAGCAGGCTTAACGAAAGAAATAAGAGTAGTTTTTTCATGACCTTATCTTTTAATATTTATAGTGTCGTTGAACTTATTTATGGCTTCTAACCGGTTACCGGCGCCCAGTTTCCGGTAGATCTTCCTCAGATGGTACCTGACAGACCCGGGTGATTTTTCCAGAACTGAAGCCACCTCATCGCTGATGAGGCCTCCCTTAATGAGAAGCATTATTTTTTCTTCCTGTTCTGATAATTCTGTCTGATTATTCATCTGAAAAAGCAGCTTGAACAGCCAGATTTAAATACCGCAGGAATGCTAAAGCCTGGCACCTTGTTATTCTAATGTACCGATGTGTCCGGGAGTTATGAGAAAATGCCGAAAATTCCATTCTGCCGCTCGTTTGTTGAATTTTCACTTTATTTTGTTAACCCTCATACTCCAGTTATATTGGAAGTTCTGTTCATCGTAGCCATCTTCAAGTTCTTTTTTGATTTTGCGTTGACCATCACCTCCAAAACTTGTTTTGCCATCGCCTGACCTTACAAGAATATCAGGGTGTATTTTTTTTACAGTTTCCTGGTTTGAAACATTTGGTATTGGCACACCAGCGGGGATATCAATGCCCTGGTCTTTTATGTAGTCCTGGATCCAGGTATCCGATGGTTTAATGGTTGGATCCGGTACTTCTTCCCCAACCGGCCCCAGGGCGAATGATCTTTCCCGGGTTTTTCTGTTGGTGTGTGAATCTCTTTCCGGGCCGTGGTCAGTATATATTACACTTTTAATATTCTCTGTTTCATCAATTTCATATGCAACATTAAATCCTGCCGGAGCAAATTTTACCGCCTTCCCGGTTTCATTGTCAATCACCAGTATCCAGGGTAACTGTGAGACATGTTCTTTATCTTCCAATTCAGGATTTTTCGCACTCCGGTGATAGTCTACTGTGGTTTCATACTTGGGGCCTGCACTGTACCTGTTTTCTTCAGAATTATAGTTGAATCCGGAGAGACTTACACTGGTTGGTTTGTAATACTGCCATGTCTGGTTAAAAACGGGCATATCCTGAGACTCAATGAGTTTTAGGAAGATGATGGCTGAAGCCTCAATCGATTCTTTAAGATGATGTTTTTGTACCTCTCCGTCCTTATCCCCTTCACGTGATGTGATGAGTTCTCTGTCATAATTTCCTCTGACATTTATACTGGCGTCATAACAATTCAATGCAAAATCCTTCTCCTGCAGGCGGTCTTTTATTTGTGTTTTGCCAATCCATAGGTCTTGTTCACGTAATATATCACAGGAGTTATATATGGTAAATTTCACGGTAGGATCATCACAATTGTCGGGAGCTCTATATTTTAACTCTACTAAATTTCGCTCTACTCTGAATGCATAATACTCAGATCCCAGGTCAATCGGAGCTTCATTAACAATCTCACCGGAAGAAACCTGTACTACTATCCGGTTAAACGGCCGTGAAGTTTCTCCATTTTTATCCTTAAATTCATATAGAAAAATGCTGATTACTTCTCCCGGATCAAACACCTCTTTATCGCAGCCAATATTGAGAGTAACCGGCCGTTTTTCACACTTTTCAATCAGCTCGGTTATCTCCGGTCCGTTTCTGATTGTATTTACCAGTTTATCCAGAAATAATGGCCAGCTTATTTTATCGGCTGTCAGGCTATCACCGGCCTCCTCAACTTCCCAGTAATGTACGGACTCCCTGTATCCTTCCACGATTAGGAAAAGTTCAGCTTCAATCCTTGTATCGGGCCATTTGGTTAAATTGGTCACCTGGGTATGTTTTACCTCTATCTGATACTCATTTTGCGGAATATTCGCAGCATCAAGCGGGGTTGGCAGTATCACCTGAAAGCAATCGCGGTTTAGAATCTCCCGGAGCTTCTCAAATACTGCCTGAGAAAACTCCTTTTCTATTTTATCTCTTTCAGTATTGCCCATGAACGCATGATTGTATTCACAATACAATACAGCTTCCCGGTCGCAACAAGCAGGGCCTTGTGCAAGAAGATCAGTATACCTGAAGACAGTCAATGATAGTAATGAGAGGATAATTATTTTTTTCATTTTTCTTCCTCTTTTATGTGCATGTGCCATATGGCTTATTGGTCCTATGCAAGTAAATACCGGTACAGCAAAGGATCAACAGTAAATGAGCAAAGGCACTGTTTGGGTTAGTATCGGGAAGGTTCTGGCACAAATCAACCGGCAGGCGCGTACATTAAAAAC
>CAYLYN010000193.1:0-8478 GCA_964387565.1 uncultured Rikenellaceae bacterium
TTGCGGTGCGGACGGGACTCGAACCCGCGACCCCCGGCGTGACAGGCCGATATTCTAACCAACTGAACTACCGCACCATTGTTCAAATGCGATGCAAAATTAAGCTATTTTTTTTCATTGCAAAATAAATTTCGAAAAATAATGTGTTGCTTGTTGCTCGTTGCTTGTTATTTGTACACTAACTTCTCATTGCCAACTGCTCATTGCCAGTTGCCAACTGATGATTTTCTACAAAAAATAAAACTTATACAATTAATTGACAGCATGAAAGTAATATTCACACCTGAATTGCCCTGAAGAAAGAGAAGTTAACGCCTCCATAGTTACGGTGTTCAAAAAAAGACTTATGGCCTGAGAATGACATATTGCGGGGATGTTCCAAAATAAAAAAGCCATCATTATTAAGTATTCCTGAATTCATAACAAGATCTGGTATATCTGTCAGCCATGAGAGATCATATGGAGGATCAGCGAATACAATGTCATATTTAATCTTGCATGTCTTAAGGTACGCTCTTACATCTATGTGGATTGCCCTTATATTTTCCAGTTCCAATTCTTTTATAATTTTCCTGATCCCGTTAATATGAGCAGTGTCTTTTTCAACCAGATGTATTAAAGAGGCACCACGTGATGCAAATTCATAACTCATACTTCCAGTCCCTGAAAAGAGATCAAGAACGGTAACGTCCTCAAAATTAATCCTGTTAACCAGAATGTTGAAGAGTCCTTCACGGGCAAAATCGGTTGTGGGCCTTGCCTTGAAAGAGGTGGGAGGAACAATCCTTCTTCCTTTGTATTTACCGCCTATTATTCGCAATTGACTAATGTGAAAAGATTCAGGTACCTGTGCAGCACTGTATCATTGAAAACATAGCTGAATGTGAAGTTCCCTGATGGCTCACTGAACCTGAGATGCCTTATGTACATGGCAAAAGCTGAAGAGAGGTCGTCATATTTTTCTGTGTGGCCGCTTAACCATATTGTATCCTCCTGCTTGATCTCAAGATTCCTGAAGGTATTCATTACATAATAGAGAATGTCATTTATGTTTCTGTATATATATGAATTACAGAATTTTAGAATGTTTTGTCTGTAAATCACAAGGTTAAAGAAATCCTTCTCAACATGCAGATGTATATGATCGCCATTCGAACTCTTCCTGCAATGTGAAACATAATTCAGCAGTGGTTTTGTATGATGCCAGGGAAGAATACCCGGGAATAATTCGCTTATCAACTCAAATAATGGTTTCAGAACTGAAAATACAATAAATGCATCAGCATCAGCTGATTTATTTGAAAGAATAATAATGTTCTGATCCTCAATATGATTGAAGGAATAATATTCATCTTTCTTACCTGGATCAAAAAGCTGTGACGGAATTAGCGTAAATTTCCGTGAAGGCATAACAATATTGACCTTTTTATACTTCTTTGTCAGAAAATCATCTTTGAGGATGAGCTCCTGCATCATTGATGCATTGTAAGGTGATGTTTCGTCAGCTTCAAAGGACCGGATCAGGATATACTTATTCCTTATTGTATCAATAACGGAAAACGTCAGCTCCTCAGGACTTAACTGAATAGAAAGCTCATAGTTCTCAGTTGAGTTTATATCAAGTGTTTCATCGAAGAGTTCAAGGAATGGCATTAAACAAGTATTTCCTGTAAAAATATAAAAGTAACACAAAAAGTCACAAAGTTTTAGCAAAGTTCACGCAGAATAATATTGATATATTATGTTCCTTTGCGTACTTTGTGTTCCCTCTGCAATTTTACAGTGAGAAATGCGTGAAACAATAATATATAATAACCTTGTTAAGAATCTTGGGAATATTCCTACTGATGATCAGTCGGTTGCACTTAAAAAGATAGCATTATATATATGTGAAAACAACAATGATGTAATATTCCTGATGACAGGATATGCCGGTACCGGGAAAACAAGTGTGATCAGCTCCATAGTTAAGACTCTCGACCTCCTGAGAATGAGATCTGTCCTGCTTGCTCCAACAGGACGTGCAGCCAAGGTGCTATCATCATATTCAGGCAGACCTGCCTTTACAATTCATAAAAAGATCTACAGGCAGAAATCTTTGAAGGATGGAGTCGGAAGTTTCAGACTTGACAGAAATCTTTCAAAAGATACCTTTTTTATTGTGGATGAAGCTTCTATGGTATCAAATAATACAAATGAAGCATCAATGTTCGGAAGCGGAAGATTGCTCGATGACCTGATTGAATATGTCTATTCCGGGACCGACTGCAAGCTGATACTGGTAGGAGATACAGCTCAGCTTCCGCCGGTAGGATCAGTAGTCAGCCCGGCGCTTGATACAGTTGCACTTGGAAGCTACGGCTTTGGTTTGATCAGTTGTGACTTGCGGCAGGTGCTCAGGCAGAGTGAGTCGTCGGGTGTACTCATGAATGCAACACGCATTAGAATGCAGATAGCAGAAGAAGACCTTGTAACTCCGTCTGTTGACTGCAGCAATTTTACTGATATCAGAAGAATAACAGGGGAGGAGCTGATAGATGAGATTTCGACTGCATATGGTACCTGCGGTCTTGAAGGTACCATTATTGTTGTGAACTCAAACAAGATGGCCAACAGGTATAACCAGGGTATCCGGAACAGAATATTTTTCAGGGAGGAGGAGGTTAGTCCGGGAGATATGGTAATGGTAGTCAGGAATAATTATTTTATACTTGAAGAAGAGGATAATAGTGATGCTGCAGGATTCATTGCCAACGGGGACATCGCAGAGGTAAGGAAGATCAGAAAGTATGAGGAGAGGTATGGATTCAGGTTTGCAGATATGGTTCTTAAATTCCCTGACTATGACCTTGAACTGGAGTCTAAAGTAATGCTTGATGTTTTGAGCCTTGATACTCCGGCACTACCGGCTGAAAAGAATAAGGAGTTATACCAGAATATCCTGGCAGATTATCTCCATATAAGGACCAGGAGAAAACAGTATGCTGCAGTTCGCGAAGATCCATATTTCAATGCCCTTCAGATAAAATTTGCCTATGCTGTTACTTGCCATAAAGCCCAGGGAGGTCAATGGGAAAGAGTCTTTATTGATCAGGGTATGTTTAACAGGAATGAGATTACAATCGATTACCTGAGATGGTTTTATACTGCACTGACCCGTTCAACAGACAGAATATATCTTGTTAATTTCAGTGATCAGTTTTTCAGGTGAACTCATTATCTGGATATTTTTGATACATATTCAACTTCCGGTCCTTCAAAAATACTCTGGAAATCCTTCTCCCTCCTATTTAACAGGTACTTGTTAAAAAACATCACTATCAGCCTGTTCATATATTCTATTGGTTTACGAGGATCTATTGTTCCAATCTGACTTTGATTGTTCAGAGGGAAAAGCGCATAATCTGAAAAATTATAATGATCTGAATTTAATATTGTTACAGAATAGCTTTCGTTGGCCACCCTGCTGTTGAAAAGGTTCCCGTAACCTGAATACCTCTGGCTGTTGATATACAGGAATGGTGTGATTATATCTTTTTTTAAAACAGAACCATATAATCCCCCGTCAATGTTTATTCCGGCTTTAACTCTCTTATCTGCCAGACACACTTCATTAGTTGCAATACCTCCCATTGACATGCCAAAAACACCAATCCTGTCAAGATCAAGTTTTGACATAAAGAGATCATCTGATTTATTGATTTTCAATAACTCATTAATTAAGAATTTTATGTCTTCAGCCCAGTAAAGCGGACTCTCTCTAAGAAGAGCAGGCATAAGATCGCAGGATTCTTCAAAGATCTTTTCACGATTATAATCATCGTTAACAGTGGCCATCTTTTTGAATAATTCCATGGCAGCTGGATTCATCTGCTCGTTCATTATGTTCCTGAACCTGTTACTGTTATTGTCTGTTGTTATGAAACGGCCATCGGGATAAAAAGAAAATTTGCATTCATAATGATGGGCAATGCTGAATACGATATATCCGTGGCTTGCAAGTTCCTCCATCAGGATAGTGTTCTGGGAATAATACTCTCCCCATCCGTGAGAGTAAATGAGGACAGGATATCTTTTTTTATCTGCGGAGACTTTAACTCCCCTTGAAGAATTTGTCTGAAGGTTCCTGTATATGTCTGAAAATCCGAATTGATTTATTATCCTGTCCGGATCTTCCAGGAATAATTCAGGTTTTGACTTCTTTCCTGCCGGATACCAGATTTTGATTGTAAGTTCTCTGAAACTTGCCTGATCATTATCAAACAGCTCTTTACGTGATGAATCTGTCAGGCTTATGTATCTGACTCCGGTAGGATACTTGCCTGAAGGTGCCGGTAACCTGTTTTCAGATTCCTTAGATACAGGGAGGAAAACCAGAACAGGAATGATAGTAATAAACGATATCAGTTTCTTCATAATTGTTTATTTACTCAATTGTCGGCAAACGAAAAGTGTTGCTGTACTATTATCCATTTATCATTGCGTTTTTCCATGACTCCGGTCCACCTGGTATTCTCCCAGCTGGCCGGTTCCCCTTTCCAGGTATTTACATCATCAAGGATGCAGAACCACCAGGCAACATTACCAGTGCGGGATATGTTAACCTGCAGATCACGAATCTCATATCTTAACGCCTGGAAATCCTCGTTCATCCAGAATTTCTCTGCCTTTCTGAAGTCTGAAAATCCTCTGACCACACTTCCATCAGGATGAACCTCCAGGAAAGAGGTGTCATTGGAAATAATGCTGTGAAGTAATTCAAGGTCTTTATTCTTTGCCCATCCTATTGAGGAGTTAATTGTTTTCACAATAAGTTCTTTTTCGGATTCCGGGTCATAGCCGGATGTCACCGTATCCTTGCTTCCGCATGCGGATAAAAGACAGTAAACTATTGTCATAAAAATTAATTTCCTTTTCATATTATATACATTATTGTTATACACATTGATTTTCGGAACAAGTTAATAAAAGGATCGTATGCGGCACAGAATGATCTTCCCCTTTGTAAATATGAATCTACAGGAAGTAGTTTTCATATAATTCTTTAACTTTCCCGGAAAAAAGATGAAATCATTTCGTAAAGAATTATGGTTTGAAGCTCCATCCAGAAGAGCATTCATTAATATCACAGGACAGGTACAAAAGTGTCTTACCGAATCAGGAATAAAAGAGGGTCTGATTCTTGTGAATGCGATGCATATTACTGCGAGTGTATTTATTAATGATGATGAACAGGGGCTGCATCACGACTTTGAGGTATGGCTTGAAAAACTGGCTCCTGAGAAACCTTATTCGCAGTACCATCACAATGGTTTTGAAGATAATGCAGATGCACATATTAAGCGTACCCTGATGGGAAGGGAGGTGGTTGTCGCAGTAACAAACGGGCAGATGGATTTTGGCCCCTGGGAACAGATCTTTTACGGAGAGTTTGATGGAAAAAGAAGAAAAAGGGTACTCGTAAAAATAATCGGGGAATAGTTTGTAAAACACTCCTTTAAAAAAGCAGTTCTTAAGTTGACTGACCTGCGTAAGTGTGGTTTTTTTTTCAGAAAGTCACCAGATATAAGGTATAAGCTTGTACCTGGTTTTCTGACAATATTCATTATAACCCGGGAGGTTTTCACGGAGGACTTTTTCCTCATTTATAATCCTGAATGCAAGAGTTACAGGCAATAAAGACATGGGTATAAGTCCCCAGTATGAACCAAGTGCCAGCGGTGTGGGCATGTACATAATTAATACACCAATATACATCGGGTGCCTGATAATGCTGTACAGCCCGGTAGTGATAACCTTTTGTTCCTGATCAATTTCAATAATCCGTGAGGCATAGCTGTTATCGCGGAATACTTTGAATATTATCAGATATCCTCCAAGAATCAGGATGTCAGTAATGACAATGATCTCCACTGGCACATCCGACCATCCATATCGCCTGTCGAGCCCGGGAACTAAAAAAGCCGCTACAAAGACAGGCAGATTAATCATCTGGATAAGTTTTTGTTCCTTCACCTTCTCAGTTCCTTTTGTCCTGCGTTCAAGGAATTTAGGATCATGCCTCAGGAAATATAAGAGCACGAAAAGCATAGGGATAAGAATAACTCCGATATAGACATACAACTGCCAATAATTAAGTGTTCCTGCCGGAAGCAGGGTAAAAACAGCAAAGAACATGGGCACAAGGGAAAACCTGACTGCCATTTTCCTGATGAGAGCCGATTTCTCCTGCTTTGTCATTTTACTTTTTGTTTCCATAATACTCTGTTATTAATCTGATCATTCTTTTTGTCGCAAAGCATCAATCACCCCGGTTGATACCCAGTAAATATCATAGTTACCATTCTGCGGACTATTAAGGAACTCTTTCAGAGAACCAAGAGTATACTTTGAAGATAATTCTTTCATCTTTTCATTTGTTTTTTTTGCTGAAAAGAACAAATACTTTCCGTCGGGCGATACTGAGGCAGAGATTGCGTTGCTTCCTGTAATGTTTATTTCCGGACCAAATGATTTGCCTTCACTCCAGTTATCATTATTGTCCCTGAAAAATATGTAATAGTTTGAAAAGCCCGGATTAATCTCATTGTTTTTATTTTCGACACATGCTATCAGAAAGCTCTCATCGGGTGAAATAAAAGCATTGTATATATTTCCATTGCCATTAATAGCAGTAGGAAGTAGTTGAGGAGTATCAAACCTGTTTCCGGTTTTTCTCGCTCTGAGTATCTCTGATTTTCCGGTTTTCGCATCACTTCTTGTAAAATAGAGAGTTCCTGTTTTTGTCAGTGACGGATAGAATTGTGAATTTGGTCTGTTGAAGACGGTATCGGAATTATATATTTCACCCCAGGTCCCATCACTTTGCTTATCGGATGCCCATATATTCTGGTATGCCCATCCCGGCCTTGGTTCTTTCCCTGATGGAGGCTTTGTAGAAAGAAAATAGACAGTTTTTCCATCAGGGGAAAAGCATGGTTCAAGGAAGAAGTATTTACTATTACGGGTAAAGGGGGCAATTTCAGGCTCTGTCCATTTGTTGCCTTCAAGTCTTGTATATAATATAGTTACGTTCCGATCAGTGAGAATCCCATAAAATATCTCTGTTCCATTTGGAGAAAAGGTTATGTCGCGTTCGTAATAACCTGTAGCAATAATGTCAGGAGCGAATAATTCCGGTGTCAGGCCGGGAGGTTTCTGTCCCAGATATTGCAGATTCAGGTTTGGGGTTTTGATCTGCTGACCGGTAATTGTGAAACTCAGCAATGCCAAAAGAGTTATAAGGATTAGACTTTTCATTATGGTAATACAAATTTTCCTGTCAATTTAAAATATAAAATTTTTTAAACATTCATAGCATTTCTATCATCCACAATAATAATACCTGATTATATTGAGGTTAAGTAGGAAACCAAAAAGATGCCGGGAGTTTTAGCATGTGATTTCATTTTCTTAAGGTTTTAATAATACGTTGTGTTTCTCATCATAAAGGCTTGTTATCAGTCGCTTATCTGCTGACTGCCTCTTCAAAGCAGGAATGAAATATAACATTGTGAACCATAGCAAGACTGCCCACAAGGGCAAAAGGTAGGAGGGATCTGCAATCCCGGTGACTTGTTTCACCCATTCCCATGAAGCATTGGCACTACCATGGAAAAGGATCATTATAAAAAGACTTCCTCCGGTATTATTGAAAAGGTAAATCAGAATGAAAACAACGGGTATGGAAATCATTATTCTGAGTATCATATCAGGCAGGTAGCCTGTCATAAATAAATGGTACTCTCCCTGCATCAGAAGAGAAAGATGATCTGTCCTTAGATGCCATAAACTGTTGATCAATGCAAGTATAACCGCTGCCATTATTACCGGGAATCGTGACTGGAGCTTTGGTAAAAGAAATCCTCTCCATCCGATTTCTTCTCCAAGACCTGTAAGAATGGTGAGTGTTATTGTATTTGCAAAGAACATCATGATGCTGTTCATTGTAACATCATCAATGAATGGAGTTGACCTGTATCCTGAAATATGAGATGAAACTACTATAATAACAAATGAAAACAGTTCAAAAAAAAGGGCAAAGAGGTACCATTTTACATGGATGTTTATCTTTATCAGGCTTTTAATAACAGCGATAAGACCTTTTCTCCGTGATTCAAGAAAATACATAATAAGTCCGGCAATTGAAGGTCCGAAGGCGGCAATTAATTGGAGTATACCCTTTGGTATCACAGTACTAGTCCAACCAAGATCCTCTAAACAATAAACGAATTTTGCACTCCATGATATGAAGTATGCCAGCAAGCAAAAGATTATAATCGATCGGATCATTTGTGCCATTTTTTAATTCCTTAGGGAAACCCGACGATCCCTAAAACTGACTTTATTTCAGGAATTTTCTTTTAGGCTATCAAAACAGTTTCCCATTACTTCAAGCGCGAACCTTGCGTTAACAGTTGCAGGACCTATACCCATCTC
>CAYLYN010000194.1:0-8450 GCA_964387565.1 uncultured Rikenellaceae bacterium
CTGAAGGAGAAGCACCCTTTCTCATCGGCAATAGCCAGTCTGTAGAGGCCATAATTCTGACCGGCCATATAGCTGCTGCTTTCAGCTCCCAGTATGGCAATACCGTTGAGGAACCATTTGTACTGGCTGGCCTTTGAAGTAGTTGATAATAGCCAGACAGCAGGTCCCCTGGCATCTATCCGGGGTTTTGGAAGTGCTTCCCTGAAGTCGATGACAGCAGAGTCGCGCTGACTGGTGCAGATATCATAAACGGCTTCAAGATAATATGTCCCTTCCTCTATAATTTCAATGGATGTTGATGTGCTGAAAGGAGTGCCATTCCTGTACCATTTGTAATCGTATCCTGCAACAATATCATCAACAAATATATTCAGAGGCTTATCTTCCAGACACATGTCCTTGTCATAGAAGCTGGTATCGATTGCCGGTTTGGAGGGTTTCTCAACAACTTCAATCTTCACCGGATCGGTAATAACTTTGCATCCTGATGAGTTTGAAACTTCAAGCTTGTATTCGTCTGAAGTGTTAACAATATAGCTGTTTGATGATGCTCCTGTTATTTTTCCGTCAGAATTTATCCAGGCGTATAAATAGCCGGCAGTGGCAGGAACACTTAATATTACACTTTCCCCGGAGCAGAATTTTTTCTTACCCTCCAGGCTCACTGCACCAACAATTGGTAAAGGATTAACTGTGACAGTAACTGAGTTGGAAGATGAAATGGAACATCCTGTGCTGTTTGATACAGTCAGGGTATATATACCGCTGCTTTTTACCACTAAAAGACTGGAGTTTGTTCCCACAGCACCGCCATTTTGTTTCCATTGATAAGTATATGCGGAATTCTCTGTGACACTTAAGATTACGCTGTCACCGCTGCAGAAAGTAACCGGTCCGGAGGTCACGATTGTGTACGATGGAGGCAGGCTCCGGGCAGTTACAATCTGCTGATCGGATGTTCTGGAGCAACTGCCAACAGGATTGGTTGCTTCAACAGAATACGATCCAGTGATCTTTGCTGTAAGCCTGCTTGAATCGGCATTACTTATGTTTGTTCCGTTAAGTTTCCACTGGTAGGTGTACATACTGTTGTAAGGTACAGAAAAGGTAACACTATCACCCATGCAAAAAGTCAGTGCATCATCAGCTGAAACTGTTGTAACCGGGTATTGTGCCACCAGTGCTCCTTTTGAGATGGTATCCCAACAGGTATTATCAGCTGTTACTTTAAGAGAAATATTATAACTGCCCGGATTTGTGTATCCATGAGAACCGGGTTCCTTTCCTGTATAGGGAAGTGAACCATCTCCATAGTCCCATAACCATCCGGTTATGGTAAGCCCGTTCTCATTTGTATTGTTTGTGATAGTATTTGTATTACCCAGGCAGGCCAGACTAACTGAAAAATCAGCAACGGGCGATGGCTTAACTGTAACAGCATGACTTTTATAAGCGCTGTCGCCCGAAAGTGAATAGGCCCAGAGGCCAACCGTAAAAATACCGGAACTGCTGAAGGTATGAGAAGGATTCTGAAGACCGCTGGTGGTACCATCACCGAAATTCCATTTCCATTTGATCACTGCATCTGTTGCAACAGAGAGATCAGTGAAAACTGTGCTTGTCCCGAAGCATTCGGTTGTATAGGAGAATTCTGAATTGATCTGGGTCAGATTAAAAGTACCTTCATCCGACCAGGGTCCGCCGGAATTTGCCTGGTCAACTGCCTGTACGCTCCAGTAATACTGCCCGACTGGCAGGCCGATTAGTTTCCATTTGTTGTTGAGAAAAGTATTACCAGGTTGTACAACATATCTGAAACCGGAAGTCAGATCAGACATTGGAGACATTATATCAACACCACCCGGTGTTGATCCTACCCTGATATTATATGTACAGCCTTTGCAATCCGGCAGTTCGTCCCACTGAAGGATTATATCCAGCTGATCCTGGTTGTACCTTATATTTTCAGGAGCTGCACTTAACCTTTTGTTTGATCCCCAGTTATCGTAATAAAGTTTATAATCTGTACCATTTGTTCTCATGAGGAAATCAAGGCCATTCAGTTTGTCGAGGTTAACAGCCATAAATGGCAGATCCAGTTTATGCATTGTTCCGAGATCGATAATCTTTTCATCAAGAATCCCGTTGTTGTTTATATAAAGCCTGGTTTTATCTGGTGAATTGTAAGCAGTAACAGAATAAATATCAAGATCCCCGTCATAATCATAGTCAGCCCAGAAATTTGACATATTCGGAGAGCTTTGTATCTGTAGATTTGCATCCTGAAAATTCAGATTCTTATTCATCAGCACCCTTGCATAGGTATCATTCTGGCTGTTCACTCCCCCCAGGTAAATATCAAGCTGACCATCCAGATCGAAATCACCCGAGACTATACCAAATCTTAAATTGCCTCGGTATAGCTGATTACCAGGAACCAGATTCTCGGTAAAAGTGAAATTACCCTGATTGACATAAATATATGTATTGATCGCACCGTTCTGATCCTTTCCGTATATGAACAGATCGATATCCATGTCATTGTCGAAATCTCCCGCAACAGCCCCGCATTTTTCAAATCCTCTTATTGAATGTGTTACCTTTTCAAAAACTCCATTTCCGATATTTTTATAGAGGAGAGTTACAGGAACATTTGCTGTAAGAAGATTTGTCGTCTTTCCACTGCATATTATATCCTGTCTGCCGTCGTTATTGAAATCAGCCCATATTGCATATTCAAAGTTTACATTTTTTATTAATTCAGGATTGATCACGTCATAGTTAAAGGGGGAATTATAGCCATAAAGAGCAATTGTTGAATCGCGGGCTATTTCCAAAGTATAGTCGCCTGAAATGCTGAAATCTATTGTATTGTCGTTGTCATAATCATTTGGTGAAATAGTAGTGACAGGATTATAGCCATTGGCCTGGATAGTCCTGTAGTTTGAAAACGACAGAGGAGCAAGTGTATTCTCTACAGCGGTGAAAGCATTTGATGAATTAAAGAACAGGTCAAGGTCCTTATCGTGGTCAGCATCAAAATAGGCAGCAGGTGAGGTAAAGATTCCTGATTCAGAGTATGTATATGCTGAGAACCTGTCCCTGATCTGGAAGGTACCTTCACTTGAGAATGCTGAAACGCCCAGTGAGTTGTCAATGGTCTGTACGCCCCAGTAATATGTTCCCACCGGCAGGTTATTCAGATGCCAGATTGTATCCTGGATATATCCACGCCTGGCAATTCTTCTGAAACCTGTGTTTACATTTGCATTGGGAGTCACAATATCAATTCCATGTATTGTTGTACCGACATATATATTATAGGTTAGAGATTTCTGAGGAGTATTATTGTCAGTGGAATGGCTCCATTTTAGTGTTACTGAGGTCCCTTCAATGACAGCAGCCAGATCTGCCGGTACTGATGGTACCTGATTTGGTGTTGGGGTATTGTTATTTGCAATAATTGTTAATCCTGCACCGGAGGCCTTTTTCCCGTTGAATACAATATCAAGGTCATTATCATTATCATAATCGCCAAAGTTCATAAAACTTCTTGTTACCTGATCAGAAGTAAAAGTTGTTGGAATCAGAGAGTCTGTACTGTTGTTTAGGAAAATGAAATTATTGCTTATTAAAGGCGATACTTTGCTCCCTGATATGAATGCATCGAGATCGCCGTCATTATCTACATCTGCGAATCCGGGGCTTCCCTGTTGAAAGAGAGGTATCTTCATAGTTGAAAGGGTAAAGCTGTTACCTGAATTGTTGATATAGAGAAGGCCTCTTCCGGAGGTAGCGTCATATCCTCCCATGAGGAGATCCGGATAACCATCACCGTTAAAATCGCCCCAGTCGAAATAGCTCCATTCAAGGTTAACAAACTGATCGCTTGTAACTGAATAGGTTCCGTTGGTATTTTTCCACAGTCGCGTATATTTGTTATTGTTGATATCCCTCCCAGAAATGAATATATCAAGGTCCTGGTCAAGGTCATAATCGATGAAGCCAACCATCCCGTTCATAATTCCGGGAAGGTCTGTTTTTTTGAGAGTAAAGGATCCCCTGTTATTGGAATAAAGGTATGTTTTAACCAGGCCCGCATTATTTTTCCCTGAGATCAGAACATCATAATCCCCGTCATTATCATAATCTCCCCAGTCGATTGAAGCTGTCGATACAGGTGTAAAACCTGCCGGGAAGCTGGTATAGTTGTATGAAAGATCAAAGATATCTATCCCGGCAGTGGTATCTATCGGGCCGTTTCCGGCATAAATGAGATCAGGCAGACCGTCGTGGTTTATGTCACACCATTTCTGATCCCCATTCTCAATTGTTCTGATATCTTTCTGGAATGCTATAACATTGGCTGTATTCAGATATAGTTTACCCTGTCCGTTCCAGATAAATGGAGTGAATCCCGAAATTGTAAGATCGAGATCATTGTCTCCGTCAATATCCACCCAGTTTACCCCGGATTCAAATGTTAAGCCCAGTGAAATCCCTGAATTTACATACTGTCCCCTTGCCAATAACGGAACGAGGATCAGAAGGGCAGTAAAAATAATCTTCAACACTATTTTTTCTGAAGTACTTTTCTCATTCATTTCAATATTTTTATTTTCTTTTTCTGCGCATTACAAAGCCTGCTGCAACAATAATTATCAACGCTATTGTCATGATAATCTGATATGGGATTCCCTTCCTTATCTTCACACTTTCAGACCGGTCGTCAATTGAGAGAGTCATGGTAACATCTTCAGGTTTAAGATTTTCAGCAAGGGAAATCCTTTGGGTGAAGGTGCCATCCATATTATCCTGTAACCCACCGGCAAGACTTCCTTTATCAAATGAAATACTCAGGTTGGTCAGATCATCAGGTGCCGGAAGGTTGCCATATTTGTCTTTGAGAGAGAAGATTATATCATACAGGACTTCTCCCCTTAAAGTATTTTCAACAATTTCGAATTTTTTAGAGAAAGGTTTCAGATCCAATTTCGGCCGGACATAAGCCTGGAGATGTTTTTCTCGTTTTATTACCCTTCCTTTCTGAGAATGCGAGGCTGTGATGTCAAAACTATAGCTTCCGGCCCGTTTGGGGATATATGTTGCGGTATAAATACCATCACCTGCCTTCTCATCGCCTTTTCTTCCGTCATCCCTGAATACCAGTCCTTTTATAATTTCCCTTCCACTCGGTGGAATTTTAAACTCTTCGGTCAGGATACCTGCCCTGAGACCAATGGGATCTATCCTGCTTAAAAACTGTTCACTTTGCTGTTCGATAAATCTTTTACTCTCCTCTTTTTCCAGACTCCTGAATTGTGGTTGTCCTGAAATCCAGCTTAAATATGATTCCAGGTGTTTCTGTCTGGCCGCTTCAAGCATATTAATATTAATCTTTTTACTTACCAGCCAGTTGCCCGGGCTTTTTACGGGCCGCATTGCCTTTATCCTTATTTTTTCTATATCTGTAACAGGTTTTCCTTCAATTAAAGCTTCCATATAGATCTTCATTTTATCACCTGTAAAATATTTTCTGTTTTCAAACCACGTTCTGAAATCGATTTTCCTTGATTTTGTAAGAACCGAATACTGATAATGTTCTGAAGTGCCTTGAATCTCTGATCCGTCAATTATCAGTTTCCAGTTACCGATCATCCCTGGTTGTCTTAAGAGTGAATTTGTTATTGTGATTATGGTATGATTGCTCCTGTGTACGGATAAAATCCCTTGTTGAATTGATGGTAACAGAGTGCCGTTAGGTGTAACTAAACTTACTTTAAGGTAGTTTTTGGCTGAAGTAACCCAGCTGACAAAGAAGCTTACCCTCTCTTCAAGCTCCGTTACCGGTACAATGAATTCCTCTTTACTGCCAGGGTTTATGATCTCAAGCGGATCGCTGATGTAATTAAGGTCCAGTCCATCTACAATTATATGGGCATAGGATGAGTTAAGGGCAGTTGCAGGAGCCCATAAAGATGGAGCAGCAGGATCATATGCCGGTGATTTGTCTGATATTGCAGAGACATCGTAATGCGTTCCTCCTGAGGAGCTTGCAAGGTCATTAAGCATGTCGTTCGGGACAATGGCATTTGAACCGAATCCGATTGTGAACAATTTGACTCCGGCTGCACTCATGGCTGATTTGGCATCAGTCACAAGAGCAGGGATCCCTGAATTCGGACAGTTCTGCCTTCCGTCACTTAGCAGTACCAGTACTTTTTTCGTTGCCGGAAAGAGCATTTCAATACCTTTATCAATTCCGGCCAGGAGCGGTGTACTTCCACCATCTGCTACCAACACTGGAATTGTTGATGTAAGATTTGAATAATGAGTGGCATTGAGAGTTGTAATATTATAAATGGCTGATGCATCACAACCGGCCTGCGGTGAATCGGGAAACCTTGCCAGGCCAAGGCCGACATTATTTGCATTGTTAAGATACAGTAGGTCAATGAATGCTGTAAGTGCATTTTTTGCATGCTTCAGTTTCACGGCATCGGGGTCAGTCGTACCAATGTCATAAAAATCCCTGTTCATACTGTATGAAAGGTCCAGGATGCATACAACCTCAGATGTCCAGTCCGGGATATCTGATACATTTACCATTACAGTGACAAAGCATCCTGTAGGCAGGGTGTAGGAAATTACAGAAGTACCGGCAGAAACACCAGTTACAACTCCGGTTGGGGAAATTGTTGCTACCCCTGGTGTTGCACTGTTCCACGCACCACCCGGTGTGGCAGAGCTGAGGGTTGTTGTTGATCCGATATCAACATTAGTGATCCCTGTAACAGGTGCAGGCAACGGTAAAACAGTGACCGGTACAGTTACGAAACATCCTGTTGACAAAGTGTAAGAAATAACAGCTGTGCCGGCTGAAATCCCTGTGACCAGACCTGTTGCATTAACCGTGGCAATTGCAGTGTTGGAGCTGCTCCATGTACCTCCGGGTGTTGTATTACTAAGGGCAGTGGTTGAACCCGCACAAGTTGACAGTGTTCCTGTGATTGGGGCAGGTGAAGGATTTACAGTTACGGGAATGGTTGTAAAACAACCGGAAGGAAGAGTATAAGTAATAACAGCTGTGCCTGCTGATACTCCGGTAACCACTCCTGATGAATTCACCGTTGCAGTCCCGGTGGAGCCACTGCTCCATGTACCTCCTGCCGAGGAGCTGCTTAGTGTAGTTGCTGAGCCGATACAGGTGGTAGGAGTTCCGGTTATCGGATCCGGAGGTGCATTAACCGTTACAATGGTTGAACCCTGGTTGGTACAGCCATTTGCATCGGTTACTGTTAATGTATATGATCCGGCCATAGACAGTGTTGCACTGGCTGATACAGAAGGGCTTTGTGAAGGACTTGTAAAGCCGGCAGGTCCTGACCATGAATATGATGACATTCCCCCAGGATTGCCGCTCAGGCTTAATGAATTACCGACACATACCGGCCCGTTGTTCCCGGCTGTAACTGTTGGAAGAGTTGCCGGCACTGATGTTGGTATGTGCAGGTCATCGAGTACAAATAATTGGCTGAAATTATCCAGACCATCATCCCCGTCATATGTAATTACTACTTTATCAATCGGGACCGATGCGTCATCATATTCATACCTGTTGAGTGTTTTGGTAAAGGATCTTGGAGATGTTCCATTGTATCCTGTCACTGTGCAACTGATTGTGAAGTTTTCAGTGATGAGAAAATTTATTTTTTTTACACCGATACCGGTACCATTAAACCTGAAAAATATCTCGAGTCTTCCTGGAACCGGTGCCGTACTGCAGAAAGTATTATTTGGAGCGCAGAATTTATAATTCTGATCAGTTTCACTGTCATCAAATAGCCTGAAACCAGTTATATTTCTGATGGTTACAGTTGAATCATAGCAGATCCCGTCATAATTAAAATTGATTTCTACATCGGGGGATGATGAACAGTTATATACAGGATTAGCCGGATCAGGATTCGACCATAAATCCAGAATATCATTCTGGGCATTTAATGAAACCGAACTAAAAAGCAATGTTGAGACAATGCATATAAGATCATAAAACCGAATGGATGAATATTTTTTCATTATCTGAGATTTAAGTGATCAGAAAGTCACTGCAACATAATCCCAATCAAGACAAATTCATGGGTGAAAAGCGGCCAGATCCCATTAAGTTTGAAGAAAAGACGAAATAATTTACAGGAATCCCGGGATGATACTGAATAATAAAATGATAACACATCTGCAGACATTTTTTCATCAGAGCAGATTTAGAAAAAACATCTGTTAAATTTATAACAAAATTCAGTTAAAGTCAAGTTTGACAGAAATTTAATTAGATTTTAGGTAGTTATCAGGTTGGTCAGATAGAATAGTGAGTTGGATTTAGTTTAGATTTTTTCCTTTATTTAGGCTGTTTTTGGGCTTGAACGCTGGACTCTGGGCACTGGAAGCCG
>CAYLYN010000195.1:0-8381 GCA_964387565.1 uncultured Rikenellaceae bacterium
CTACCTTCGGTATGCAATACAATTCTGGAAAGAATTGAACTTATGAAAACCCCATCTTATGGGACTTTCGACTGCTTCGCTGGTCGCTTTTCCATTGTGACTGACCGGGCGGAAGTTTGAAAAGTATAGATACTTTTTGTCCACATATAAGCAAGTTAGCCGAAAGCGGTTAGCTCCCAGCACACTAGAGAAAGTCTAACATGACAATTCCGTCTAAAGTATCAAGCTTCTAAAACAAATTCAGTAATGAAAAAAATGAGACTGGATCATGAGCTCCCTGTTTCAACCTCTGCATGGGGATGGAAATACCATCACCTGGGCATCCCGACTAAAAAGAAAATGCAAGGTGAGACATATCTTAAAAAGTTCAAATTCTATGTCTCCGGTTTTTCTTCTTGTCCCTTCGGCATTGAATGGATGAGATTCGAAAAGGATAGCCCAGTTAACAAACTAATTCAAACAGTGCCTCACATAGCATTTGAGGTAAACAGCATAGACTCTGAGCTATCGACACATGACTTTAACGTGATTTCTAAACCAGAATCAAACTTTGAAGGTATAAAAGTTGCGATGATTGAATACAATGGAGCTCCAATAGAACTTATCGAATTTGAAAAAAACAAATGAAACGCCTTCGGCTAACACTGACGGTAGCTTTCATTTAAATGTAAACATAAGCATTGACTTTATTGATTATTTTGTCAATATATTGATTGACTTTATGTTTGCGTTTGTCATCTAATACATTTACATTTGTTGTTAATTAATGTATAAAACTTCCCGTTATGAGAAATCAAAGAAATCTTTTAATAGAACAACTTGACCGAAAATTACTATCATTCAAAGGCTCTGAAAAGATCATTATTCCTGAGAAAGGATGGGTAAATACTATAAGGGTTACAATAAATATGACACTGGAACAATTAGGGAATAAGCTAAATATGACAAAGCAAGGGGTTAAGAGAATAGAAGAAAGTGAAGCTGCCGGGACAATAACAATAAAATCTTTGAAAGAGGTTGGCAATGCATTAGAAATGAAATTCGTTTATGGCTTCGTTCCTGTTGATGGGTCAGTAAATTCTCTTCTCGAGCGAAAATCAAGAATCCTCGCTGAAAAGATAATATTAAGAACAAACCAGAACATGATGCTTGAAGATCAGGCAATTGAAAAGAGTAAACTTAAAGCAGCAATTGATGACCTTTCAAAAGAAATTAAATCAGAATTGAAGAAAAGTATATGGGACTAGATTTGGAATATATATACGGCCAAACACCGTTAAGCGAAGAAGAGAAAGAGGGCTTATTGATAAAATCAATTACAACAAGAGGAGAATTAAACGAACTGGAACAATTAAATATCGAGAAAGCAGTCGAATGGTCTTTAGATAATAAATTCTCAAAAGAAAAGATTCTATCTGAAGAATTTATCAAATTGGTTCATAAAAAAATGTTAGGAGACGTATGGGAATGGGCTGGGAAATTCAGGAGATCCGAAAAAAACATCGGAGTTGATTGGATCAGGATCGGAGTGGAATTAAGGATGCTACTCGATGATACAAAGTATTGGATTGAAAATAA
Source organism: uncultured Rikenellaceae bacterium (assembly GCA_964387565.1). Classification (GTDB taxonomy): domain Bacteria; phylum Bacteroidota; class Bacteroidia; order Bacteroidales; family VadinHA17; genus LD21. Next base: position 1,579 of record CAYLYN010000195.1, read on the forward strand.
TACATATAGTTCAGATGAAACAGCTATCAGGTTTAAACATAGATTAGTAAAGATACATTGCTTCCCAAATGGCAACGGAAGACACTCCAGGCTTATGGCCGATATCATAATTGAGTCTATTTTTGGAATGAAAGTATTTACCTGGAATAATTCCACTCTTGTAAAACCTGATAAGGCCCGCAAAGAATACATTGACTCAATCATACAAGCCGATAATGGTTCAATAGAACCTCTGCTTGAATTTGCCAGAAAATAAAAAAACGAAAGCTGACATACGGTATATTTAATGGTGCTCCACTTCAAATAAGAGAATAACGATTTGAAAAATAAAGAACCATTAACCTAACCAACGACTGGACAGAGGCACTAAACATGCCGATGGCCATTAGCTTTAATTCAAATTAAGTACCTATATATCTGCAACATGAAATATTATTTTGTGGCTAATATTAAAATTCAAGACCCTGAGGAGTATAAAAAATACCTGGAAAAAGTTGATGCCGTATTTTCAAAATTTAAAGGAAAATATATCGCAGTGGATAACTTGCCTCTGAGGCTTGAGGGTAAATGGGATTATTCAAAATCGGTGATCATAGAGTTCAAAACAAAAAAAGACTTTGAAGACTGGTACTATTCAAAAGAATATCAAAAAATCCTCAGATTCAGATTAAATGCCGCTAATTGCGACTCCATTCTGATTGAGGGTTTAAAATAAAAAACTAAAGCTGACACGGATCGTATAATTAATGGGCTTGTCATGGTTTTTGCTTTTGCTCCTACACTCAAGTCAGCTTTGTAATGGTTCTTGCACCCGGACACCAGCCTCCGCTGAAGCTACGGCTGACAAAGCGCGCATCTGCACGCAAATAAATTTCTGTAAATCTTGACAGTTTTCAGGCTTCGATCTAATTTGTGGCGACACCGCGCCAGTGCCCGCAACCAACTTTGTAACCGGTGATAAATTCGAAGCGCCGATCAACATTGTACCCCGACACTCGTAATGCTCAATAAAATTTGTACCTGGATCAGTGATCGGTGCTGCGTCAGGTAACACTAACTACTCCTACCACCGACCGTTAGCTGTCATGTGTGCTCGATTGATAGATTACCATTACATTTATAAAATGAAAAAGACAACCTTTTTGATTTTACTTGGGTTTATTCAATTTGCCGGAAACTCACAAGAGTTAATAAGAATCTCCCCCGACTTAGAATTAATGAAAATCTCTGATCATGCTTATGTGCATGTTTCTTATAGTACTCTACCAGATTATGGAAGAATCTCCGCAAACGGATTAATTTTTATTAATAACAGTAGCGCTTTCCTTTTTGATACACCTTGGACCGATTCTCTGACCTGTGTTTTAATATCATACCTCAGAGATCAAATGAAACTACAAATTACAGGCTTTGTCCCTAACCATTGGCATGAAGACTGTATGGGAGGCTTAAATTACATTAAAAGCCAAAAAATCAAGTCTTATGCAAATCAAGTGACAATTGACATAGTAAAAAAGAAGGATTTACCTGTTCCTGATCAGGGATTTAAGGATTCATTGAGAGTTAACCTGGGAGATACATTCATTTATTGCTATTTCCTGGGTGCTGCTCATTCTTTGGACAATATTGTTGTCTGGATACCATCTGAAGAAATTCTTTTTCCCGGGTGCATGTGTAAAAGCCTTAACTCTAGAAATCTTGGAAATATATCAGATGATGATATTTCTGAATACCCAAAAACAATCGATAAAGTAATTCAAAAATTTAAATCTGCTAAAGTCGTAATTCCAGGTCATGGATCAATAGGAGGACAAGAGCTTTTAACTCATACAAAATCTTTAACTACCCAATATTAGAAACAAAACACGAACAGCTAACACGGACAAGTGCATGTGTCAAGCCTTCGCTTAAGCTTCGGCTTGCGCCGTTGTCACATTTTTTGCATTGAATATCTGCCTCTTAACAAGATCTGAATAAATCTGTATCGCGACCCCACCTTCGCTATGGTACGGTGGGCAATGCGCGCCAGTACTAATTAAACTTTGTACATGGATCAGTGCCCGGTGCTGCGTCAGGTAACAATTACTACCACAAGCAATGGGCCGTAAGAGGTAATCGATGAGCAGCGATAGTGATAGGGACAATGAAATAGAATACTGAATTAAAACATTTAAAAAAAAGAAAATTTCATGCAGAAAAAGTCTTTAGTGGTAATTGACATTCAAAATGACATTACCAAAAACTACAAAGAAATCATTGACAATGTTAATCGGTCAATAGACTGGGCAGTGGAAAATGAAATTCATGTTGTCTACATAAGGCATTATAACTTATCTGACGGCACAAGGACTTTCAAACCTGATACTCGTGGTTCTGAATTAGTTTCGGATATGAAAGTGGTTTCCAAAAACATTTTTGTAAAATCCAAAGGCAACGCATTGACAAGCGAAGATTTTGCTGACTTTATCAAAAAAAATGAAATAAGCGAATTTTATATTACAGGAGCAGACGCCATTGCCTGCGTGAAATCAACCGTATTTAATATGCGCAGGGCAAACTACAAAGTTACAGTCATATCAGATTGTATTACTAGTTATGATAAAAGAAAAATTGATGAAATGCTGAATTATTACGAAAAAAATGGCAGTAAAATAATTAAATTGAATGACTTGTTAGATTCTAAATAAATATGCCTTCGGCTAACACAGACGGTGCTCTAATTCATAAGTTCCCCGCCTGAAGTGGGGCAGGCTGTCATGGTTTTTGCTCCCGGCAGCTATCAGGTTGCTACTGCACGCAAGACAGTTTTTCAATGGTTGTTACACAATGACACCAGCCATCTACTCCAGTCAGCAGATTCAGCTGACAAATTTACTATCTACCTGTAATTTGATTCTGGCATACCATATCAGTTTCCTGGTTTAGTTCCAATTTGTAACAGGTAATGAGTTAAATATTCTGATCAGAATTGCTTTGTGAAACAGACCCTTTCTTACCTTATTACATGATAATAATTTTAACAAAAAAATTATACGATTCTATATTATTCTGCTAACTGAAATTGATGTTTACTACCTGCCCCGGCAGGTTTTTTTATATCTTGTCAGGTAAAAAGACCTGAATAATGAATATCAAACCCCTCATCTACCGCGTTATCATCGATCCGCTGCTGTCACCTGTAAGGGATGGGGTGCTTGGAAAAATAACTCCGGGTGAATCTGTTATCGATATAGCCTGCGGCAATGGAACACTTGCTCTCAGAATAGCCTCAGTTGCAAAAGAGGTCACGGCAATCGACCTCGATGCCACAATGATAAACTATGCCACGGCCAAAAAAAACAGACTCAACATAACAAACACCACCTTCATCACCGCTGATGCCTCCAGTCTCTCTGCCTACCCCGACAAGCATTTCGAAACAGCTGTAACTACAATGGCTATCCACCAGTTCGATCCGGAGGTGGCACTAAAGGTGATAATGGAAATGAAAAGAGTGGCCTCCAGGGTGATCATTGCCGACTATAATATCCCTCTGCCCGGATCTCCGTCTGGATTCCTTGCCTATGGCATCGAGTGGCTGGCCGGAGGAGACCACTTTCGTAATTTCCGCAATTTCAGGGCAAAAGGCGGATTGAGTCACTTCACTGACCTGGCCGGACTAACAATCAGATCATCAGAAATCAGGGTAGGCGGGGTGTTTGTGGTGGCGGAGGCGGAGGGGTGAGGGGTGAGGAGAGAGGGGTGAGGAGTGAGGGGTGAGGAGTGAGGGGTGAGGAGTGAGGGGGAGAAAGTCATCTGTCCGCCAACCGGCGGATGTCATTAGCTTCGCTGCGATCAGCGTCATTCGGTAGTAATTAAGTTGTCATTAGGTGGTCATTAAGTGGTCATTAAGTGGTCATTAAGTAGTCATTAAGTGGTCATTAGGTAGTCATTAGGTTGTAATTAGTTGTAATTAAGTAGTCATTTAGTATTTCCTATTAATGACCATGAATGACGGCACGAAGTGCCCAATGACCCTCCTACGCCAAGGCTCCGGAGGACAAAGCGGTGCGAAGCGCCCAATGACTATTAATGACAATTCTTTGTCTCCGTGGTAAAACTTTATATAACCGTTACACTGACGCACCCTTCCTCACGTTGAAGGAAAATACTCCTACCTTTAAAATATAATTCATCCTCATACGTCTAAGGAACTAAAGATCCTTTAATAATGAGTCCAAAAGAATCGGAAAAGATCACAGCAGCTTATAAGAAAGAGCATAACCGTATGCTCGGCTATATAAGAAAGCGGATCCCTGTAAGTGTGGAGGCGGAGGATATTCTGCAGGATATCTTCTATCAACTCACTGTAGGATTCAATGATATCAGAAGGATCGAGAACCTCACAGCCTGGCTCTATAAAGTGGCTGATAACCGCATAACCGATCTGTTCAGGAAAAAGCGGCATGAAACCTTCAGCTATACCGATGCTGTATCTGAAGGAGAAGATGGTCCGCTTACTCTCGAAGAGATTCTGCCTTCGCTGGGGACAACCCCTGATGATGAAGAGCTGAAGGAGCTGATATGGGAGACGATAGATGATACACTGTCGTCGCTGCCTCAGGAGCAAAGCAGTGTGTTCATTGACAATGAGTTTAATGAGATGAGCTTTAAAGAGATCTCAGGGAAAACCGGTGTGACGATCAACACCCTGATCTCCAGAAAGCGTTATGCAGTTCTTGCACTGCGTAAGAATCTTGATGAATTATATAAACAATTAAAAAATAGCTAGTATGAAAACATTAAATGTATTAAAGTATGTAGGATTTGGAATCCTTGGTGTGGCTTTTGTAATTCTTATGGTCTTCGGTGTCCAGGCACTCTGGAACTGGCTGATACCCGAGTTATTCAACGGACCGGTGCTGACCTTCTGGCAGACCGCAGGGCTGTTCATCCTTTCGAAGATTCTGCTTACCGGTGTTGCTCCGGGATCAAAGCACAATCATAAAAAAGACTGGAAAAAGAAATGTGAGGAGAAGTACAGCCATTCAATGCAGGAAAAGATGTCTCCTTCAACTTCAGAGCAGGGGCTTTAACCTCCCCTGCTTATTCGTAATCTTTTCAAATGGTCTATATCAACCCTGAAATCTTAGCGCCATCCCCTGAGCTTGTCGAAGGGTGCGTCTTTGCGTCTTTGCGAGCAATAAAATCTGTAAAAAAATCCTTTTAACCACGGAGTTGCACACTTGCCCCGACCGAAGCGTCGGGGGAGTTTAACACGGAGTAACACGGCTTATTTAGATACATAGTTTACGGATTTTAATGAATATATTGAAGAAAATTCAGAATTCAAAAAATCTTTAAATATTCATCATTTAAAAAAATTCCAGTACCATAATAAGTCTTTGCTATTTAGCGTGATTAAAAAACACTACCTTGACAACTCATGCAACCGGGACAATTTTAAAATATCCCAGCAGAAAACAAGTGGGTAATTAATGGGACAAAATCCTGCACGAAAGATACTTACCATGAAAGAAACCTCTGCAATAAAAAATGAAATCCTGGCCTTGATCAAAGACTGGGAACCTGTTCTTGCTGCATTACCAATGCAGACAATTACAGAATTTCGTAACAGTCAAAACAGGAGCATTAAACAGATACTCGGGCATCTCATCGACTCGACTTCAAATAATACACACCGGGTTGTTCACCTGCAATATCAACTAAGTCCCCTGACTTTTCCAAATTACGCCACCTTTGGGAATAATGACCGCTGGATTGCCATTCAGAATTATCAGGACGGGGACTGGAATAACATGATCCAGCTTTGGAAATATTCCTTATTGCATTTCTGCCATGTGATTATTAACATCGATGACTCTAAACTTGATAATGAATGGATTGCCGGACCAGGTAAAAGAATCACATTAAAATCAATGATTGTGGATTTCCCACGACATCTTAAATTGCATCTTCACGAGATTAATGACCTTATGAACTTTAAATCCTGACAAAATGAAGCCTCAAGTATCATTTGACGAATCAATGATTGCCCCTTGCGGGATGAATTGCGGAACCTGCATTGCATATTTGAGAGATAAAACCAGATGTCCTGGTTGCAGGGTATGCACTGATGATAAAGCAGTTTCTGTCCGCAGATGTTCAATTACCAGGTGCGAATACCTGGCCCGGACAACATCAAAATTTTGTTTCGAATGTGAAAAATACCCATGCCGAAGGCTGAAACAGCTTGATAAAAGATACCGGACTAAATACAGGACAAGTTTTATTGAGAATCTGGTGATGATAAAGGAAAAAGGGATTTCTGACTTTCTTGTATTTGAATCAAAACGAAGAACCTGCCCAGAATGCGGATCAATTTTAAGTGTTCATCGATCTGTATGTTTAAAATGCAATTTTGATTTAAACTAATATATTAATGCTCAGATTTATGAAAGGTGTTATCACATTCCTTTTATCAGGCTCTGGACTAGTAAGCTACAGAGGCTGAGAGATGGGCAAAACACGTTCCGGATACCAGGATGCAGAGTTTGGCTACCTCTACTAAAACATATTGCCGGTCAGGGGCCATACATCACTAAATTTTTTTCTCCTTTAAACTTTAAAAATATACAACACATGAAAAATCTCTTTATCGAACTGACGAATACTGATGATGTAAAAATTCTTTTCAATGTAATGCATATCGCCTGGATAGAACCTGCAAAAAATGGTTGCAGTTTAAAATCAAACCTGGTGAATTATTCGCTCCCGCAAAAAGTTAAAGAGTCATACGATCAGATAAGGGAAATGATCAAAGC
>CAYLYN010000196.1:0-8281 GCA_964387565.1 uncultured Rikenellaceae bacterium
ATTTGGTTCTTCAGCCGGCTCCCCTTCTCCCCCGGGAGAAGGGTCCCGATAGCTATCGGGAGGGGGATGAGGCCCTATTATTGAAATTTAGCATTCTTTACATTATCTATTATAACACCAAAATAATAAAATTCGATTATTTGCTGACAGCTTTTTCCCTGCTGTGCCATTTCCATTGCACCCTCCTGGCATAAACCCACTCCATGCCCGTAACCTTTACCCCGGAATGTAACAGAGTCCCTGGATGCAATAACAGAAAAGAAAGATGAACGCAGCTTAAAATCATCTCTGATTTTTTCGAATGGCATGGTAAACGATCCGGCCTTATAATCAACCCATCTTTTATTCTGATAAAAACTCAACTGTGAAAGGTCATTTGTTTTTCCGGTATATCCCGAATTTTTAATATACTCAATCCACTCATCAAATCCTACCTTCCTTTCCCATACTGCATTTCTTGAATTGACACAATATGGATCCACAATACTCCTAAGATAAGGCTGGTCAGTAACCCATACATCCTTTGAGGAGGCTGTCATACCTCCACAGTTGGAATGGAATGCTGAAATTATCAGCAGGCTGTCTTTGTCCAGAATCACTTTTTCATGTGTTTCATGTGACGCGGCATTTATGACAGAGTCTGTTGTTATTCCATTAAAAGCCTGACAATGTGTATTATCACATACATTGTAGTTATCATGAAGATGTTTATCAAGATTACTGTAGAGGTAGGTTCTGGCAATAATTGCCTGGCTTTTAAAGTACTCCCTGTGTTTATTGGCACCACCTTCAGCTCTTACCACACCGGCAATATAACTTTCAACATCACTTTTATTAATCACTACAAGAGTCTCCATATCATGGTAGCACGAAAAATCACCGTTATAAAATTGCCGCACAGGATTATCTCCGATAGTTCTTAGTGAAAAGGATGACTCTTCCGCGCCGGAGGCAAGCATAAGGGAATCGGTAATAAATCCTTCTGAGTTAAGTGGCTTCACAGCTAACCTTCCATTGTATTCGGTAATTACAATCAGATCATTTTTACGAAATAGCTGAGGTCCCCCTCTGTTACCTTTCAGTTCATATACTCCATCAGCAACCGCAAATACAACTGTTTCAGTTGCCTGGTTAGCAAATAATCTGATTTTTATCTGTCCTTCAGCTACAAGAGAAGTTATTAGAAACAAGAAAAACAGACTATATTGTTTTTTGCACATAATTTAATATTAGTATCTGACCTGGTCTGATTCATCAGCGGGAACAATAATAATTATTTCCCAAAGATTGCACATATTTAAACCATGCTTTTTAATTCCTTCACCATCTTTTCAGCCACTCTGTATGAAGCGCCCGAAGGACCAATGGTCTCCTTAAGGGTCTTATAATCTTTCAGAATATTTTCCCTTTTCTGACCTCCCTGAAGAATAGCCCTCAGTTCTTTAAGCAGATTTTTTTCATTAAGATCGTATTGAACCAGTTCCCTGATGACCTCTCTGCCCATTATAAGATTTACAAGTGAAATATATTTAACCTTTATAACCATTAATGCAATAAGCATGGAAAAGAAATCGCCCTTATAACAAACTACCTGAGGTGTTCCCATAATTGCAGCCTCCAGTGTTGCAGTACCTGAAGTGACAAGAGCAGCATCTGCAATATGAAGTATCTCATATGTTCTGTCCTTGATGAGTCGTATGTCAGAGTCGCCAATTATTCTGTAATAGAATTCATCAGGAATATTCTTAACACCGGCAAGAATGAACTGAAAATCGGGGAAATGTCGTGTAACCTTCCTCATCTGAGGCAGAATCAGTTCTATTTCGTGTTTCCTGCTGCCTGCGAGGAGGGCTATAACTGGCTTATCGTCAATGCTTAAATTCTTCCTCAGGTCATCTCTTGAAGGAAAATCAGCTACTCTCTTTTCTGTCTCATCAACAAGTGGATTTCCAAGATATTCTACAATTATTCCATGCTTTTTGTAAAATTCGACCTCGAAAGGAAAAATGATAAACATTCTGTCGATGAATTGCTTTATTTTATTTACCCTTTTCTCATTCCAGGCCCATATTTTTGGGGATATATAGTAAAATGTCCTGAATCCATTAATTTTTGACCATTTTGCTATTCTCAGGTTAAAACCGGGGTAGTCAATAAAAATTACAACATCCGGGTTTATCTCCATGATCTGTTTTTTACATAGGTATATATTCCTGGATATTGTCCTGATGTTTTTTAGAACTGCAACGAAACCCATAAAAGCAAGTTCTTTGTAGTGCTTCATGACCAGAGCACCTGCAGACTGGAGGAGGTCACCTCCCCAGCAGTATATTTCAGCATCAGAATCATGATGCTTCAGACCTCTGACAAGATTGGATCCATGCAGATCGCCTGATTGTTCACCTGCAATCAAAAAATACTTCATCCTAAGAACTTTACTCCGAATACTATTAATGCCCAGATTATTGTCATTGCGAGAACTCCTTTTGTAGCCTTCAGCATATCAAGCCGGTTAAAGCCGAGAAATATAAGCACATTAGGAAAGACACAGAGTGAAATAGAATGTGTAATTACTTTTGAAGCTGCAATTTTCAGGATAAATGCTTTTAAACTCATACCATCTGCGGTAAACGCATATATAATTAATCCGGCTATAAACGGTAGTAATAATCCTGACAATATACCGATTGAGAGTTTATCGTATTTAAAATAATTTATCATTATTTTAGTTTTCCTTTGAGTTTTTCGAGATACCAGTGTGCAGTCATATCAACTGATACTGGCACAACTGAGACATAATTATTGGCTATTGCCCACTCGTCAGTATCAGGAGCGTCCGGCTCATGGTTAATGTATACCCCTGTAAGCCAGTAATATGTTTTACCCATTGGATCTTTTCTTTTCTCAAACTCTTCTTTCCAGTTTCCTTTGGCCTGCCGGCATACTTTTATTCCTTTTATATCTTCCTTTTTTGCCTTGGGAATATTAACGTTTAAACATACACCCGGTGGCAAAGAATCTTTCTCAACCATTTTCATAACCTTCCGGATATATTTTTTACAGGCTGAAAAATCAGCTGATCTGGAGAAATTATTCAGAGAAAATCCTACCGATGGTATTCCGTAAAGACAACCTTCAATTGCTGCTGCCATTGTACCGGAGTAGAGAACACTTACTGATGCATTGGCTCCATGATTGATCCCGGATACGACCCAGTCGGGCATCCTGTCAAGCAACTGATTGACAGCCAGCTTAACACTATCTGTAGGAGTGCCATTACATGCATATATCCTGTGGCGCTGATTTTCTTCCAGAAGCTTAACTCTCAATGGAGTCTTCACTGTTAATGCCTGTGACATTCCCGACATACTTTCAGTAGTAGAAATGAGGACTACCTTGCCAAACTCTTCCATTACCTCCAGAAGAACCTTCAGTCCTCCTGCGTATAAACCATCATCATTAGTAAGCAATATCAGCTTGTCATCCTTTTCAATTACCATATCCGAAAGTTTGAGGTACAAATATAGATAAAAAAACCGGCTGAAAAGCGCAAAGCTCTACAGCCGGTAAACAAAAATTAACCTGCTACTACTTCCTCCTCGTGTTACCAGTTTGAGACTTTCTGATACCTGTTTATACTCTGTAACATTTATATTATTTATTGCCCAATTCCTGAACCTGAAAAATATTATTTCATCATTTCTTCATTTTTCATACCTTAGTTTTGTAACTGTATTAAATTAAATTATGTTTTTCAATATGTTGTCAAACCAATTACATTAAAAGAATCGAAGGGATGGAAAAAAGGTTGAAGAGATATAACAAGATAATTTCCGGCATTATAACAATGTTATTGATGACCTGCCTGATTAATGCGCAGGATGTTACAGGGAAAAAAACTATACCAGCAGATAAAGACGGATCAGAACAGCAGGTACAGGAACGCAATGAAAATGCAATGATGAATGCTGATAAGGACCAGAATCAGCAGAATATTCAGAATCAGAAGAAAGAGGTAAAGGAGGTAAAAAGTTCAAAGCCTGACATGAAAAAGGCCAGGGGAGCCCGTCCTCCATATATTAGTCGTCCTGCAGGAAATGCGAGACCACAGGGTGCAGGTAAACCCTCAGGTGCTGTGAAGCCTGGAAGAAGATAGGTTCTTAAATGCTAACAGATGCTCAGTATGAAATACTATATATACAAATGCTTCTTCTACGCATTGCTGGCAGGGCTCCCATTCAATGCCTTTTCCCAGGCTGATACATTGGCAGGTAAACAAACTGAGGGTAATGATAATGAAACGAAAAAGGAATCGCCTCATTCAGTATATGCAAGCCTGGGCTTTGGAAATAATATGGTTGTTGCATCAACAATAACCACAGTTCAGCCATATTATTATGGCTCCCTGATTTATGGCTTAAATAATAAATTTTATTTCTCGGCAAGTACATTTCATATGCCTGATTTTGAACCATTTATTACATACAGTACCTTTGGCATAAATTATTCCAATACTTTTAGTTCATGGTTTGATATTTCAGCAGGGGCTTATAGGTATCAGGTTCCTGAAGCTCTGACCGATACTCTATTCAACAGTTTTTTTTATAGTGATCTGACACTTGGTGTTGACTGGAGAATACTTTATTCGAGGATATCTTTCGGAGGAATCCTGTCAGAAACAAGCACAGGTTATCTTCAGGTTAAGAATTCGAGGTATTTTCAGACCCCGGAGTTTTCTGGCAAAAAAGCCTTTATCTCATTTGATCCATATATAAACATGCTAATGGGCTCTATGACCAAAACTGTCATAAATGGTGAAACTGTGATCGGGATAAACTCGCCTGTTAGCGGAAATGGCTCAGGTTCGGGCCGTGGAGGCGGATCAGGTTCAACATCCACCACATTAACCTCTAAATTTTTCGGCCTGATGGAAATTGACTTTGGTCTTCCCGTCGGTTTGAATATCGGGAATCTTACACTGGAGGTTGAACCGGGATACGTGATGCCAATGTACACCGATCCTGAGATCCCGAGTCCGGACGGATTTACGATCATGTTAAATTGTTTCATCAAGATATTCTGATTATATCCAATGAATCTCCTTATAGTTGAAGATGAAAAAAGTCTGGCTTCTGAAATAGCCACTTATCTGAGAAGAGAGAATTTTGTTATTGATCTTGCATTTACAGGTGCCGAAGCTTCAGAAAAAATCGCCGTCAATCTATATGATTTCGTTCTTCTCGATTTAGGACTACCTGATTACAATGGTCTTGACCTCATCAGGGAAGCTAAGAAAAACAATATTGATGTATCTTTCATTATAATTACTGCCCGGGGAGCAGTGGAAGACAAAGTCAGGGGACTTGACCTGGGGGCTGACGATTACCTCGCCAAACCATTTGCATTAGTGGAGCTCTACTCAAGGATCATGGCTGTTGCCAGACGTAAATTCCATATTGCTAAACAGGAGATTGAACTGGGTGAATTCATAATTGAAGTGCAATCGCGAAAATTATTATGTAATGGACAGGAAGTCGATCTTACCAGAAAGGAGTTCGACCTTCTTCAGTACCTGGCAATAAACAGGAACAAAGTGCTTACCCGGCAGCAGCTATACGAACATATATGGGGAAATATTCTGGAGGATCAGTATGACAGCAACTTCATTGACGTACATGTTAAGAATGTAAGAAAGAAGCTTTCACTTCACGCCCCGGCACAATGGCTTGAAACGGTAAGGGGAATCGGATACAGAATAAGTTCTGAAAATGAAGAAATAAAATAAATATGGCCAGACTGGGCACTAAACTCGCTCTTTTCAACCTTATCTCCAAGCTTATAGTAGGCGCGGTTTTTATGGCTTTTCTCCCCAGTCTCGTGGAAAGGATCAATATCATACAAACAGACGACGAACTTATTGACAAGCGCGAAAAGGTAATCGGGCTGATCGCTCAGATAGGCATTGAACCATTTATTACAAGTGATACCTCAACAGTTTTCGGAAGCTATAACATACTCAAGGAGGAATTTATCAGCCTTGAAAAAACTGAACTGGAAGAGGACTGGAATTTCATCGAGATTACAGAGAGAATAATTGACAATGAAACAATTAAATACAGGGTATTGAACTATTCCTTCCAGATAAATGGAGAGACCTACCTCCTTGAAATTGGTAAAAGCCTTGAAAGTATTGAATATACACAGAGAAATATTAGCAGCATAATACTGTTGTTCCTTATTTCTATTATTTTAATAACGCTTGTAGCTGAACTGGCCTACTCAGGTAGAATCGTATACCCTCTTAAACTGATCAGGAACAAGCTCAGGATGACCTCAACACCATCACTGTTTGACACCACTCCTGTGAAAACTACAACTTCTGATTTCAGTCAGCTCGATCAGACAATAAACGAGCTCATGAATAAGATCAATGAGCTCTTTATGAAAGAAAAGGAGATCACTGTAAATATATCTCATGAGCTACTTACTCCGGTATCAGTTCTCAGAAGCAAGCTTGAGAACATCCTGCTTCAGACCGATATGGATGGTGAACTGGCATCGAAGATAGAGGATTCGCTAAAAACCCTTCACCGGCTCAAGACTCTCATCAATTCATTGCTTCTTGTTGCCAGGATCGAAAGTCAGCAGTTTGTCAGGGAAGATACATGTGAAATAAGAGATTTGCTTTCAGATATTAAAGAGGAACTGGAGCCGCTTGCAGCTGATAAGGGCATTCGCCTGCTTTATAATCCTGAAACTTCATTTATGATGAAGCAATGCAACAGATCACTGATTTTTTCCATGGTTTATAATGTAGTGAATAATGCAATTAAGAATATCCAGAATAACGGTGAAGTAAGGATTGTCTTCAGATCTGTAGATCAGGTATTTGAGATTGGCATTTATGATGATGGTCCCGGGATAAGCCCGGAACAGATGGATAATCTATTTGAAAGGTTCAGAAAAAAGCTTGATCCTGATAAAGACAATACCGGTATAGGTCTTGCAATTACCAAATCAATTGCCGACTTCCACAACATAAAAATTAAAGTAATGTCAGAATCCGGAAAGGGAACACAATTTTTTTTCATTTTCCCCGAAAATTCATGATATGTTCATCTTCACCTGCATATTTTTGACTTATAATAATCATAATAATCAAATAAGATGAAGAGAACACTTTTAATGACAGCCATAGCACTCATGTTAAGTGCAGGCCTCACAGCACAGACTCAGAATCAGACAAGAACACAGACCAGAACCCAGGATCAGACAATGACACAGGAGCAGACAATGACCCAGGACCAGGCAATGACACAGACCAGAACACAGACAAGGGATCAGGTGCAAACCCAGGAAAAGACAATGACCAAGGAGCAGAAGAAAGAACAGAAGAAGGAAAAAGCCGGGGCTAAGGCGAAGGAACAGAACAGGACCGGAGCCAGAAACCAGGGAGCAAAAGCAGGCTCACAGGCCAAAAACGCATCGAAAGCAGCTAAAGGTGGAGGTAAAAAATAATTGTCCGGTGAGTTAGATTGAAAGAGGGGCTATTTTATGCCCCTTTTTTATTTATCTTAATTTCATAAATTTCGGAAAGAAGTCATATACCAAAATTCCTTACTTTTGCATCTTTGATATTTAATCATTTTAAAATGAAGATTTCATACAACTGGATAAAGGGGTATCTGAAAACTGATCTGGAACCATCCAGAATTGCAGAAATACTAACAGAGATCGGTCTTGAGATAGAAGGGACAGAGGAATGGGCTTCAGTGGAGGGAGGTCTGGAAGGTGTTGTTATTGGTGAGGTTGTTTCATGTATAAAACACCCTGACGCTGACAAGCTTTCAGTTACCACAGTTGATATTGGAGGGCCGGAACTTCTTCAGATAGTATGTGGTGCTCCCAATGTTGAAGCCGGACAGAAAGTTCCGGTAGCAACAGTCGGAACAAAAGTATTCAAAGGCAGCGAGAGCTTTGAAATTAAGAAATCAAAGATAAGGGGAGAACTTTCGGAAGGTATGATATGTGCCGAGGATGAACTCGGACTTGGAGATGATCATGAAGGAATAATGGTACTCAGCAATGATGCAGTTCCGGGTACTCCTGCAAGCAGCTATTTCAAAATTACCAGGGATGTGGTTTTTGAGGTAGGACTTACACCAAACAGGATAGAGAGTGGTTCGCATTTTGGAGTGGCAAGGGACCTGGCTGCTTACCTTAACCTGAACCATGGTTCTGACGTAAAAGCCTTACTTCCTGATCTTTCTGCATTTAAACC
>CAYLYN010000197.1:0-8277 GCA_964387565.1 uncultured Rikenellaceae bacterium
TATATAGAATAAGCCTCTTTTTTATTAATTTTTTAAATATCTATTTAATCAAAAACCAAAACTAACCTTAAACGTTTGAATTATGAGAAAAACCGTAATGATGCTTGTATTCCTGCTTTTTGCAGGTTTACAGGTTGTGCTAGCGCAAAGAACAGTTACCGGTAGAGTTGCCGACAACCAGGGACAACCGTTAATTGGAGTTACTGTGCTTGTCAAAGGAACCACCATCGGAACTACAACTGATGTTAATGGAAATTTTTCTATCCAGGTTCCTGATAATAATGCTATCCTGCAGTTATCATATGTCGGATATACCCAGCAGGATGTTACTGTAGGCTCACAGGCATCTGTAAATGTGACAATGGAGGAAAGCTCCTTCATGATGAGTGAGGTTGTTGTCACAGCTCTTGGAATTAAACGAGAAGCCAAGAGCCTTGGATATTCAACTGCAACGGTTGATACCAAGCAGATAACTGATGCACGTACAATAAATTTTGGGAATAGTCTGGCTGGTAAGATATCCGGACTGGTTGTAAGTGAACCTCCGACAGGTCCGGGTGGATCATCCAAGATCAGGATCCGTGGTCAGTCATCTTTTGGGAGCAATAACTCTCCGCTTATCGTTGTTAACGGCGTGCCAATTAACAACTCAAGCAAGACATCTGATTATAACGTTGACCTGGGTGATGGTCTGCAGAGTATCAACCCTGACGATATTGAGTCTATGACAGTGCTTAAGGGCGCAACTGCAGCAGCTCTTTACGGATTCCGCGCAAAGGACGGGGTTATAATTATTACCACGAAATCAGGAGCAGGTCAAAAAGGAGTCGGAGTTGAAATAAGTTCCGGATTCCAGGCTGATGTTGCTATTGACTATACTGATTTTCAGTATATATATGGACAGGGTGAATATGGCGTACGTCCGGTTGATGTTGCTGATGCCCAGAAGACAGGTGTATGGAGTTTTGGAGAAAAGTTTGATGGAGCACTTACATGGGCTTCTGACGGAAAACAGCACCCATATCTTCCTTATAAGGATATTGTAAAGAAATTCTATGATACAGGTATTACTCTTAAGAACTCGGTCGCCGTATCAGGAGGAGATGATAGAGGTACATTCAGGCTTGGATATACAAATACCAATGCAAACGCAATTATTCCCGGAAGTACATTCGACAAGAATATCCTTGACCTGGGTATTAACTATAATCTGACAGAGAAACTTCTTGTACAGGTTAATGCAAACTACTCTATTGAAGATAAGGTAAATCCGCCTGTTGTTGGTGGTCAGGACTATAATATCAATAATACTCTTTTCACGCTGGCTAACAGTATTGATCTTGCCTGGCTCGAAGATCCATATATGGATGAAAATGGCAATGAACAGCCATTGTCGCGTTTTACAAACCGTACCAATCCTTACTGGACCATTAATAAAAGATTTGAGAATTATACCCGTAACCGCTTATTCGGTAATGTTTTATTAAAATATCAGCTAACTGACTGGCTCTTCATACAGGGACGTATGGGACAGGATCAGTTCAGCGTTCAGCATGACCGTAACCGCCCGACAGGAACCAGATTCCTTGGTGCTGCCGCTTCAGGTTTTAACGGCGATTATTTCCAGGAGGCACAGAATTTTACTGAAAATAACCTTGACTTCCTTATCGGAGCAAATAAGAAATTCGGTGATTTTGGTTTCGATCTTTCCATCGGAGGTAACAGAATGGATAACATCAGTCAGACTCTGAGCACTTCTGTTACCAATTTCTACGTGAGAGACCTGTACACTATTGGTAATGGAATAACAAAGTCTCCATCCTATAGTTATTCGCATAAGAGGGTTAATTCAATTTACGGAACTCTTGATATTTCATTCAGGGATTTCCTCTTTTTAAATGGTACCGCCAGGAATGACTGGTTCTCAACTCTCAACCCTGAATCTAACAGCTATCTCTATCCGTCAATCAGTACAAGCTTCCTCTTCACAGAGGCATTAAGAAGTGTTATGCCTGAATGGCTTGATTATGGAAAAGTAAGGATTGCTTACGCAGAAGTGGGAGGTGATACAAGTCCATATGCAGGAGCATTGAATTATGATATCAGCACTAATACTTTCAACGGATTTGCAATGGGTGGTATAAATAGCGGTACAAGTCCGAACGCATTCCTCAAGCCATTGAAAGTCAAGGAGTCTGAAATAGGTCTCGAATTGATGTTATTTGACCGGAGGATCATGCTCGATATGGCTGCCTATAACAAAAATACCGTTGATGAAATTCTTAACGTGGACATTTCAAATGCTTCGGGATATGGCAGTACCAAGGTTAACCTGGGAAGATTGAATAACAAGGGAATTGAGATGTTACTTACTCTGGTTCCGGTGAAGACATCAAGTTTTTCATGGACAACAGCAGTCAATTATTCACACAACAAAAGTGAAGTACTTGAACTTGCAGGCGGACAGCAAAGGATAAATGTTGGAAGCGGTGAATTCTTCGGAACATCATCACATGAAGTTGGTATGCCGCTCAGCTCGCTCAGAGGATACGATTACCGGCGTGATGCACAGGGCAGAATTCTGCTTGTTAACGGAAGATTCCAGAGAGGTGATGAGATAACATTTGGCAGTGCTATTCCAACGGACGTTCTCGGATGGTTGAATACCCTGAATTATAAGTCATTCCGTTTCTTTGCCCAGTTTGATTACAAAGGTGGTCATAAGATGTTTTCAGAAACCAACTTTAACATGACCCGCCACGGTTTGACTCAGCTGTCACTTGTGGGTCGCGAAGGAGGCGTAGTATTTGACGGTTATAATGCCGACGGATCTCCAAATACAACAGCTGTAGAAGTTGAAACATTCTATGCCGACTACAGGGGTCAAAGAGTAGTAGGACCATTTGTTTATGATGCAAGCTTCATAAAATTGCGTACCATATCAATTGGTGCAGATCTTTCAAAGTATGTGGGCACAAAATATATCAAGGGTCTTGATGTGAACGGTTATATCAACAATGTATGGCTCGTCAAGAGCCATGTGCCGAATGTTGATCCGGAATCTACCCATGCAGTTGATGATACCAGGAACGGTCTTGAATCATCGGCAATGCCTACGGTTCGCAGCTTTGGATTAAATGTGAACATTAAATTCTAATTTCAAAAGATTAATACTATGAAAATTAAATATATTATACCAGCTCTGTTTGCACTGCTCATAAGTGTTAACAGCTGCGATAAAGACTTTGTTGAGATCAACACAAACCCTATTGCTATAACTGATGTTGATCCGATTTTACAGCTTGCCAGGGCTCAGTTCGAACTTATGCCCACTGATCTGCATTACCAGGGACCCATTGTTCAGCAGATAATTACTCCTTATGGAGGGGTTCTTGAAGGCGGAAACAGGAATACTTATATTGATAACAATTCAAATGCAGCTTTTAATGACCTTTACACTAACTCACTGAAGGATCTGTCGGATATTCTGATGAAGCTGGAAGGGAATGCTGACAAGACAAACCTGTACAATATGGCACGGATTTGCCGTGCTTATGCGTATATGTGGCTTGTCGACTGCTATGGGGATGTGCCCTATTCAGAAGCAAACAAAGGTTATACCGATAACACATTCCTTCCGAAATATGATGATCAGAAGACTATTTATGCCGATATTCTGAAGGAATTGAAGGAAGCAACAGATGCTCTTGATGCTGCCAAAGATGCTGTAAAAGGTGAGATTTTCTACAAGGGCGATATTGCCAAATGGAAAAAATTTGGGAATTCCCTGCTCCTCCGTGCAGGTATGCGCTATACCAAGTATGATAATGCCAAAGCAAGCGCTACCGTAGCTGATGCTGTTAATCCTGCAAGAGGTGGTGTTATCACTTCAAACAGCGATAATGTATTTTACCAGTTCAATGATACCTATACCTATGGATTAGGTAATACCTTAAATGGTGGCGAACGTCAGAATTACTATCTTGGCGCTCCTTTTGTTGATTATCTGAAAGCCACCAGTGACCCCAGGATCAGGACTATTGCAGTTCTATATGAATTCCCTGGCGGGACAGTCAGTCCGACAACCTCAACAGTTGGAACAGCAAATACTGACCCTGCGGATCAGATCGGTATGCCTTATGGTTATGACGAATCATCTATTCTGACTGCTCCGGGTTACCCTGGCAAGAACGGTGCTGCCTTTCTTTATTCACAGTTAAACAGATCAACTGTAGCTTCAATTGTAGGGAAAGAGTATCTAATAACCTGCTCACAGACTCAGCTTCTTCTCGCTGAAGCCCGTGAAAGAGGATATATTACAACAGGTACAGTACAGGGTTACTATGAGGCCGGTGTAAGGGCTCATATGACACAGCCTCCTTATGCTGTATCGACAGCTGATCAGGATGCATTTCTTGCAGGACCTGCAGCTTTCGATCCTGCCAATGCATTAAAGCTGATAAATGAACAATACTGGGTATCTTCATTTATGATGTGGAACGAAGCATGGGCCAATTTCCGCAGAAGCGGATATCCCGCACTGGCTCCTAACGGATTTCCCGGTGCAGATCCCGCAGTCGGAACAACAGGATTTATACACAAATTACCATACCCCGACAGGGAGTATTCAGTTAATCCTGCTAATGCAGAAGCTGCTAAAGCAAATATGGGAAGTGATAACCTTGCAACAAGAGTATTCTGGGATACACTTTAATATGACTTGAAATATAACCCTCATATGCATATAACATAAGTGTTAAAAATAGTTATAAGTATATGAGGGTTTTTTATTTATACAATTTTAACAATTTATTGAACAGGGTAATATGTACTTTAGGCGTAGTATAAATTAAAAGATATTATGAGACCCACATGTTTTCAAAACACAGAGAAACATGAAAATAATTCCTGTCATGTGGGTTGTATGTGACCTTTAAAATCAAAATTTTTTACACATGAAAACCTTTCTAAAACAATTTGCAGAAAAGACAAGAAGGCAGGAAGATTCTGAAAGAGATGCCATTAATGCTGAAATAGCCAATCCATCAACTCCTAACGACAGGCGTAATTTTCTTAAAAAGGCAGCCCTTGGCGGTATTGCCCTGGGAGGTATGATGCATCTTTCCATAGAAGATACAGTGGCTCAGACAACCCAAAAAGTACAAAGGTCGTCAAGCCCTTCTGACCTTAAGATCACTGATATGCGTTATGCAACTATAATGCGTAAACATATTATCAGAATTGATACAAACCAGGGTATTTATGGTCTTGGCGAGGTCCGTGATGGTGCCGATGTGCGATATGCACTGATGCTTAAGAGCAGGATACTGGGATTAAATCCATGTAATGTGGAGATGATATTCAAGATAATAAGGCAGTTTGGCTACCATGGTCGTCAGGGTGGCGGAGTATGTGCTGTTGAGATGGCCCTATGGGACCTCACGGGAAAAGCATATAATGTTCCGGCCTGGCAGCTTCTCGGTGGCAGATACCGTGACAAAGTAAGACTCTATGCAGATACACCGGGAGCCAATGATCCGGTAGCGTTTGCTGAAACTATGAAGAGAAGAGTGGAGGTACAGGGATTTACCTGGCTTAAGATGGATCTTGGGATTCATGTTGTAGCCAAGGATCCTGATTCTCTTGTAAACAGTAAATTCTGGGACGGTGCTGCAGGACAGTACGATCTGAGAACCTACATGGGTTATGGGAATACACTTCATCCCTTTACCCAGGTTCAGATTACCGAAAAAGGTCTCGACGGCCTGGCTGAGTATGTGCGACAGGTGAGAAATGCAGTCGGCTATGAGATGCCTCTATGTGCTGACCATTTCGGTCATTTTGATGTTAACAATTCAATCCGCTTCGGAAAACATATGGAGGAGTTCAGGCTCGCCTGGCTCGAGGATATGGTACCATGGTTTGATATTGAGGGAAACAGGACTCTGTCACAAGCTCTTGAAACCCCAATAATTACCGGGGAGGATATCTATTGTTTACGAGATGGATTTAAACCCCTGATTGATGCCAGGGCGGTAGATATTATCCATCCTGACTTAGGAACTTCAGGCGGACTTCTTGAAACGAAAAAGATCGGTGACTATGCTGAGGAGCATGGTATTGCTATGGCAATGCATATGGCAGGTTCACCTGTATGTTTTATGGCCAATGTGCATACTGCAGCTGCAACCCAGAACTTCCTTTCGCTTGAGCATCACAGTGTTGATAACCCCAATTGGGAAAGCGTTGTTAAAATGACAGGCAGCCAGCCTATGGTTACCAAAGGATTCGCAAATGTACCACTCGATTCACCGGGACTTGGAATTGAATTGAATGAAGAGGTTTGCAAAAAATTCCTGCCTAGAGACAGCAAACAGTACTTTGATCCGACACCTGAGTGGGATCAGAAACAATCGCATGACAGGTTATGGAGTTAATTTATTGTTAAATATTTAACAGGAAGGCTGCTGTCTGACAGTAGCCTTCCTGTAATATAAAATATATAGGATCAGAATGTCTTGTATGAGGAAATTTAAGACGAAAATAGTTTTTTTTACACTTGGAATAATTTCAACTATCTGGTTTCTTGTCAGGGTAATACCAAAACCTTCTCGTGCCGCTTATCCATGCATGAGGGCTTCCGCTCCTTTTATGTCTGCATTCATAATATACCTGCTATCGGTATGGGGGGCTGTTCTTATTTCACAAAAGACCAGGTTCAAGTGGTTTAATGTCAGGTATTTATCTTCTTTCTTATTAGTATTTGGAGTGATTGCAGTTATGGCTGTATCGCCAGCAGGTAACATTTCAGGTGAAGAGGAGACAGATGTCAGAAAGGGTACCGAAGATGGTGCTAATGAACCAATGGGGACAGCTGTTGGAATTAATCCAGGCAGAGTTGTATGGATCTGGAATCCTGAAGCTACCAATGAAGATGCCGTTAATGCATTTTACCTGCATACTCCTGAAAATACAAACCAGCAGGTTGTTTCTAAAATGTTCGGTGACGGAATTAAAAAGCTGACAGGTAAAAAGAGTCTAAAAAAATCATGGGATGAATTATTTTCTGATTTTAACAGCAGGAGAGGCAGAGGAAAGAAAGGATATTCAGAAGGTGAGAAGTTATTTATAAAGATCAATCAGGGAACCGCCAACGGAAAACTTCGCCAGGATGATATTAAGAAAGGCTTCTATATACCAGAACGTATGACTGATAGTGAAAGGGCTCAGAAGGGTTATGAAGGTACCTGCGAAACCTATCCCAATGTAGTACTGGAACTTCTCCGGGAGTTAGTAAATGATGCCGGTGTAAATCAGAAGGATATTGCTATAGGCGATCCAATAAGCCATATATTCGGTCATAATTATGATATCTGGCATGCAGAGTTTCCTGACGTGGTATATTTGGACAGGATGTCACACGATTATGGCAGGACTCTCACAAAGCCTACTGAAAATGAACTTATTTTTTATTCAGACAAAACAAAGAGCGATAAGCTTTATGATATAATAGCTGAAGCCGATTATATGATAAATGTGGCAAATCTGAAACCCCATGGCAGGGCAGGTATTTCACTCACTGCCAAGAATCATTTCGGATCGCATGGAAGACAATCGGCTTTTCATCTCCATTATTCGCTTATTTCACCTGTTTCACTGGGAAAACCATCAAACAATGGTTACAGAAAATACAGGGTTTTTGTCGATATAATGGGAAGTAAATACCTTGGTCAGAATACCATGCTGTTTGTTGTTGACGGATTATATGGCGGAGGCTCAAACGAGACACGGGTACCGGTTAAATACTTTATGCCTCCGTTCAGGAATGACTGGTCAAATTCAATTTTCATCTCGCAGGATCAGGTAGCACTTGAATCTGTATGTTACGATTTCCTGAGAACAGAATGGAACGGTACTTATTCCCATAGCCCTGCCAATAATGCCTATGAATCAATACCTGATGTATACGGTGTTGATGATTACCTGCATCAGGCTGCTGATCCTTCAAGATGGCCGGAAGGTATCAGTTATGATCCGGATAACAGTGGGAAGCCTCTTGAAAGCCTTGGAGTACATGAACACTGGAATGATCCTGTCAGAAAACAGTATTCAGGGAACCTTAATAAAGCAAGAGGAATTGAACTTGTTTCAATTCCGGATACTCTGGTAAAAACAATTAACTGACAGAAACTGAACATAAATATTTTTTACCTGATTTGATTATATTTATAAAATTAAAATACTCAAAATATTATAATTACAAACCTTAAACTATAA
>CAYLYN010000198.1:0-8060 GCA_964387565.1 uncultured Rikenellaceae bacterium
TATATGAGGAATATAGCGATTTTTGCATCAGGATCGGGTACTAATGCAGAAAATATAATTAAATACTTTTCGACCAAAAAGAGCGCCAAAGTAACTCAGGTGTTATCAAATAAGCCCCATGCCAAGGTATTAAAGCGTGCTCAGAGCTATGGAGTGGAAACACTTTTTTTCGAACGGGATGATTTTTATAACACTTCAAAGGTGCTCGGGTACCTTTTAAACAAGAGGATTGATTTTATAGTTCTTGCAGGCTTTCTATGGCTTGTTCCTGCCGAAATAACTAAAAAATTCAGGGGCAGGATCATCAATATTCATCCAGCCCTGCTTCCAGCATATGGTGGAAAGGGTATGTATGGCGAAGCAGTTCACAGGGCAGTTATTGAAAACCACGATAGTGAATCGGGGATTACAATACATTATGTGAATGATCGCTACGATGAAGGTGATATTATATTTCAGACCAGATGCAGGGTAGATCCAAAGGATGATCATGAATCTCTTGCAAGGAAAATACATGCCCTGGAATATGAGCATTTTCCGGGGATTATTGAAGAGCTTGTCAGCAAGCTGCCGGATTTCTGAGAATTATTCAAAAGTCGCCAGCATAGTAAGCACAACACTTTTACTGATTTCAAACCGTGACATGTTTTCTTGTGCAACAGGCTCGACCGGAGGTGCCTCCACTTTTAACGGATCGACAGGTGATCCATTCCTGTAAAACCTGAAATCGAGATGAGGCCCTGTTGAAAGTCCGCTGCTCCCTACATAACCAATAATGTCACCCTGCTTTACGAATGCCCCTGAAATTACACCTTTCCCAAAGCGGCTGAGATGCATATATGCAGTTGAATAAACACTGTTATGCTGTATCCTCACTATTAATCCTGATCCGTTCTCCCTTTTGGCCGATGTTATCCTCCCGTCACCGATAGCCTGTACCGGTGTGCCTACCGGCGCGGCGTAGTCAACACCATAATGAGGTCTTCTGATTCTCAGGATCGGATGCAATCTTGATGAAGAATATCTGGAACTTATCCTGGAAAACTGAAGCGGGGCTTTAAGAAAAGCTTTCCGAAGGCTGTTTCCTTCAATATCAAAGAAAGATTCACGCTCGTCCTGAGAAAAAGGTATTGCAGTGATGACTGCTCCTGACCAGCTGAACTGGGCACCGTAAATTCTTCCTGTCCCGAGCGATTTATCATCCACAAACAATTCCTCGTAAATGACTTTGAAGCTGTCTCCTTTCTGAAGCCCAAAGAAGTCAACTGTCCAGGCAAATATCTCTGACAGCTTAAAAGCGAGGGTGGGATGGAGGCTATCGGCTATCATTGCTTCCCAGAGTGAAGTTTCAATGGTACCTGATGCATATTTTATCTCGCTCGTAATCTTTTTCCTGTATGGAGTAATATAGATGGAATCATTGAAGCTGAAAACATAACAGGTTGTCGGATCATGTTCATATACAAGATATCTGGCCCTGGCTATTGAGTCTCTTTCACAGAATAAAACATATTTATTCCCTGATCTGATCGTCCTTACATCAAATACAGATCTGAAATTTCTGACAGCATGATCAATTTCCTGCATGGTAACACCATGCTGTAGCAGGATCTCAGATAAAAAGCCATTGCGTTTTATCTTTCCATAAACAAGATCAAATGAATCAGACCTGATTCCGTACATGAAGACAGGAGTAATTGTATCTGCTACACTGAGTGAGTCCGCTGATGCAGTGATATATTCTTCTCCTCCTTTCACTGCCGGCTGACAGGAGTTTAACAATATTGCAAAAGCTGCAAGCAGCAGGATATTAATTTTTCCTGTCATCAGCTCTTTAATTCTTAATAACAATATTGACTATCCTGTTGGGAACTACAATTATATTGGATGGAGATTTTCCTCCAAGCCATTTCTGCGACCTTTCATCCGAAAGTACAGCACTGATTATTTCATCCTTTGTTGAAGAAACAGGCAGAATAATGCTGAATCTCATTTTACCGTTGAAGGAGACCGGGTACTCGAAGTTATCTTCTTTAAGGTATTCCTCAACATATAAGGGCCATGGTTCATATGCAAGGGTCTTTGCATTTCCAAGGAGCTGCCATAACTCCTCTGATACATGCGGGGCAAAGGGTGCAAGTACCTTAGAAAAGGTAGCTGCTGTTTCATGAGACACCTTTCCCTTTTTAATGACCAGGTTAAGAAATATCATCATTGCTGATATGGCTGTATTGAAACGCAGGTTTTCAATGTCACCTTCAGCCTTTTTAATAAGGTGGTGCAATCCTTTCAGCACTTCCGGATCCTCTTCTCCTGTGAAAATATTTTCAGGATTTGAAAAGAATCTGAATGCCCTTCCGAGAAAATTGAATACTCCTTTTACACCTTTATCGTCCCAGGGTTTTGTAATATCGAGGGGGCCCATGAACATCTCGTATAATCTGAGTGAGTCAGCACCATATTTTGATGTAACATCGTCCGGATTAACGACATTTTTCAGTGATTTTGACATTTTGGCAACGATCTGCCTCAGCTCAGTACCATTCTCTCCGTGGTAATACTTTCCATCACGTTCAACTACCTGGTCAGCCGGGACTTTCATGCCGGTCGGGGTTTCGTAGGCAAATGCAAGAATCATCCCCTGGTTGAAAAGCTTCATATAGGGTTCATCAGTTGATACGAACCCCAGATCAAATAATACTTTATGCCAGAAGCGGCTGTAGAGAAGGTGAAGTACAGCATGCTCTGCACCACCGATATAAAGATCAACCGGCATCCAGTATTTTTCCTTTTCCCTGTCAAAAATAATTTCATCGTTTTTCGGATCAATAAACCGCAGGTAATACCAGCATGAGCCGGCCCACTGAGGCATTGTATTGGTCTCCCTTCTGCCTTTCCGGCCTTTGCTGTCGGTCACATTCAGCCATTTATCTGAATTGGCCAGCGGAGATTCACCCGATTCTCCCGGAAGATATTTTTCAAGTTCAGGCAGCTCAAGGGGCAGCTCTGATTCATCCAGAAGGGTTATTTCTCCATCTTCCCAGTGTATGACAGGGAAAGGTTCACCCCAGTATCTCTGACGGCTGAAAAGCCAGTCGCGGAGTTTGTAATTAACCTTGGCTTTTCCCAGGTTACCCGATTCAAGCCATTTTGTTATTTTCTGAATACCTGCTTCCTTGTTAAGACCGTTGATATCGATACCTGTTGATATATCAGAAGAATTAATATACCTGCCATCCTCTGTCCAGCATTCATCACCCTCAAGGATTCTCTTTTTCTGATCCGGATCTGACACATCTGGATCCTGTATGCAGGTTATTTGAAGGCCGAATTTTTTCGCAAATTCAAAATCACGTGTATCATGTGCCGGGACAGCCATTATTGCGCCTGTACCATAACCTGTAAGAACATAATCTGCCACCCATACCGGGATAAGCTTATTGTTAACAGGATTTATTGCAAATCTTCCGGTAAATACACCGGTTTTATCTTTTGCAAGGTCGGTGCGATCAAGATCTGATTTAAGCGAGGAGGCTTTTATATAAGCATTTACCTCATCCCTGAACGAACTGGTCGTAATAAGCTCAGTAAGCTGGTGTTCTGGAGCAATAACCATATATGTTGCACCAAAAAGGGTATCGGGACGTGTTGTAAAAACAGTCAGCTTTTCATCCAGTCCCTCAATCCGGAAATCAACTTCAGCACCTGTCGATCTTCCGATCCAGTTACGCTGCATATCTTTAATGCCTTCAGGCCAGTCAACATCTTCAATACCCTTAAGCAGTCTTTCAGCATAATGAGGTATCCGCAGCATCCATTGTTTCAGGTTTTTCTTTTCGACCCTGTTGCCGCATTTTTCATGCGTCCCGTCGGTAAGTACTTCTTCATTTGCACAGACGATACGACAGCTCGGACACCACCATACCTGGGCATTATCATAGTATGCAAGGCGCTGAGAATCAATATATTTAGTTATTTCATTATCAGAGAGTTGTCTTATGCTATCAGGAATTTTCAGTTCGGAAACAGGTCTTCCCTTCTGAAGAGAGCTGTCGAACCAGGTATTATAAAGCTGGATGAAAATCCATTGAGTCCACTTGAAATATCCGGGATCAGTTGTATTGATTTCCCTGTCCCAGTCGTAGCTAAGACCCAGCTCTTTTATCTGACGCCGGAAGGTATCGCAATTATTTTTTGTTGTAATTGAGGGGTGTGTTCCTGTCTGGATTGCATATTGTTCAGCTGGGAGACCGAAAGCATCCCATCCCATGGGGTGAAGGACGTTGAATCCTTTCATTCTTTTGTACCTGCTGTAAATATCTGTGGCAGTATAACCTTCGGGGTGTCCTACATGCAATCCGGCACCTGAGGGATATGGGAACATATCGAGGATATAGCATTTTTTTGGATTGGTAAGGTCATCGGGGGTTTTGAAAGTTTTGTTTTCCTCCCAGTATTTCTGCCACTTCTTCTCGATATCGTGAAAATTGTAATCCATTGTATATTATAAATGTTAGGGTATATATCCGAATAACAGGTTGCGAAATTAGGAAATATTTATCAGAAAACATTTAAACACAGAGGGCACAAAGGCTACTCAAAGATCACAGAGTTAGTAATTACTCATTTTCTCAGTGTCCTCAGTGATCACTATAGCTATCGGGACTACGTGCTCGTTGTGGTTAAATAGGATTAAAAACTATTTTTAAGACAGAAAGCATCTGGAATTTGCTAAACCGGCGTTTTGGTTATACTTTTGCACTCTATACCGGTCCCGTAGTTCAATGGATAGAATGACAGATTCCGGTTCTGTTGGTTGGGCGTTCGAGTCGCCCCGGGATCACTGAAAGGCGCTGAGGCGCCTTTTTAAGTTGAAAGTAAAAAGTAAAAAGTAAAAAGTAAGAGCTCAGGGTGAAACGGCGACGAGAACGCGAAGGGCTGGCGCGTTCGAACCGAGGAGTCCCGACACTTCGGGACGACGAGCTCGTGAGCAGGCTGTGGGCCTGCCAGTGCGAAGCGAACAGTCGCCCCGGGATCACGAAAAGGCGCTGAGGCGCCTTTTTAAGTTGAAAGTAGAAAGTAAAAAGTAAAAAGTAAAATGTAAGATTTCTAAAGGATGAAGTTTTTGTCATGTCATTGAAATGGGTTAACTTACATTTTGTAATCACAGAAGTGTTTTATATGCTTGAAATTCATATTCTTCAGATTTGATTTAAATTATCAATATGGGGACAAAAATTCAAATAGCAGAACCTTCCGAAATTTTTAAACCATTTATAAGATATTACAAATATCTCGAAGCAGATATTGCAGGTGTATTAAAGGTAGTTCCAAATACTTTCGTTGAATTATATTTCAACTTTACTCATATCAATCTTTTTTCGCCCGGAAACTATGATCTGGATAATCCAAAAATTCATCTGACAGGATTACATCAGTATGAACAGAATATTTTTACACATATGTACGGAACAGGCAGGAATGGCGGACTTGCAATTGTTTTTCAACCTCATGGTTTTTACGATCTGTTCAATGTAAAAAGCTCAGATTTCTGTAACTATGCTATAAATGGCGATTTAGTTTTTAAGATGGATATTTATGATTTATGGGAAGAACTGCAGCCGTTACATAATGTAGAGAACATGAAAAGGCTTGTTGAAAACTATTTTTATGATTATGCAGAAACAGCATCCCATAAATCTGCGATAACCAATGATATTGTAAATTTTATGGATCATAGTAAAGGGATGATCAGGGTATCACAAATTTGCGATAAGTTTAATGTCACACCGAGATCTCTGCACAGGCATTTCAGGGAGGAAATCGGAATAACTCCCAAGGAAATGTTAAACATATTCAGAATAAACAATGCAATCAAATTAATTACTGATAATCCTCAATCTGATCTGACAGGGATAAGCTATTTAAGCGGTTATTATGACCAATCTCATTTCATTAAAGAAATCAGGAAAATAACAGGGATATCTCCGGGGCATATACGCGGGGGAGATTCGACCAAGGTTTCAACTTTCCATAACCTGTCATTTATAAAGAAAGATTAGAATTCGCTTTTTGAAGAAATAAATGTGAATGTCTTAAATATACAATTTTGAGTGTTAAACAGATCATAATTTTGGTTTAGTTAATTAATTAAACCTCATTATTATGAAAGCATTTAACGATTTACTAAAAGGTTCCGGTCTTTTAATAATGGTCCTAGTTGTACCACTCTTATTTATAAACGGATGTACCAAACAGGATCTGGCACCGGTAAGTTTAAATGAAAATCATATTGAAATGAATTCAAAAGGCAATGAAATGAATTCGAAGGGCTTAGCTGTAGTCTTAGACTATGTATGTTTGAAGGGGACTTCAAATTTTGATGTTTATTCACCTAAAGAAAGCAGGGTAATTGTGAGTCCTGATGAGATGTTCCTTTCCGCAGAAGCCACACTTAAACAGGTTGAGGGTCAGAATTACCTTCTGACAGTAAAAGAGTATATGCCTTTGCCTGAGGGTCCAATGTTGTACAGGATTATTGAGTTTGAAGTAAAAATTGCTGATGGTGGGGCTGTAATGTTTTCCTGGCCTAAAACCTGGTGGGAACTGGGACAAAACCCTGATGATGTCCTGGGCCAGCTGCTGAATCATACTGGTTGCATTGTACATGGACCTGGAGTTAATAAGGGTACTTTAGATTATAAAGGATATTTTGATGGCGACAATTTCCAGGCTTCGACTCACTTTATCGGGAAACAGGTGCAGGATCCGGTGATGCCTGTTTATGAAAACCTGGATGGTCCCATCCAATTTGAGTTTTCAATGAGTTTGAAAAAAGTAGATTGCACAACTGAATAAATAAATTTATTGATGAAAATCATACAGTTGCATTCCAGAATGCACCTGGCACCATTCCATATTTTTATTGATCTGATTTGTGGGTTAATTATTATAAACTTCATTTTTGATCCGGGAGCATCTGTTAAATAAAAATGACAGATACTCACCGGTCAAAGATGATCTTGTGAATTAAAAAGAATATTAATTAAAGCTCAGATATTTCTGTCTGATTTCAGGTATGAGCTCTTCACCTTCAAGCCTGAAAGAATCAGGATCCTCAGGAGTGATGGTATAGATCTGGGTTCCGGGTTTAAGTCCTTTTTCAATAATGACATTTTTCTCATTGAATCTGCCCAGAACAACTACCTGTTTCCTCCGGCTTTTGGTATATACGAATGGTATTGAATCAGTTCCGGCATGAACACATTCTGCAGGAATCGATATGACATCTTCGAAAGTGGCAATTATAATTTTATTGCTGGTTGTCATTGAAGGTCTCAGGGCTGGATCAGTTCCGTCAACCCTGATGAGTACCTCAAACATTTTTGCATCAGAGTTTGGGAGTTGTTCACCGATATTTGCAATGCTGATGACTTTTCCAGTGAATTGCTTTTCAGGGAAGGCATCTACAGAGATCTGTGAAACCTGGTTTTCCTTAACACGGCTTATTTCAATCTCATTGATGTAAACCCTTGACAGCATTGATGACAGATCAGGCAAGGTTGCTATTACAAGGTCCCAGGGATTGATATTTGAACCGGCTTTGCGTTTGGTCCCGTTCCTGTCTTTTTTATAAATCACCATGCCGTTCGAAGGTGCCCTTACCGTAAATTGTGCAAGGTAATCGACAAGGTCCTGCTCTGTTGTCTCTGCCATTGACACATGAAGGTTCTGATGCTCAATATCTGCAACAGCCTGGGCCACTCTCAGCTTATAACCCTTTTTCATCTGTTCCAGAGTCCTTTTCTGTTTATCAAGATCAATTTCGGCTTTGCGTATTGTGGCAGGAGGTTCGAATTTTGATTGTTCAAGTGTTATAGCAGCCTCTTCTACAGCAAAAGTCTGATTCTTAATCTCATCTCTCAGATTTGTAAGAACAACAGCTGAATCGAGAAGCTTCATCCCAAGTGTTTCCTTTTCCTTCTGAAGGCTTTCACGGGCATCTTTAAGGCTGTTGTCATACTGTGTACGGTCAATCTGAGCTACATAATCGCCTTTGC
>CAYLYN010000199.1:0-7978 GCA_964387565.1 uncultured Rikenellaceae bacterium
AGAACCAGCAGGCCAGCATTTTTTTTACCCATCTTCTCCTTTTTAGATTAACAAATTTATCAAAAAAATCAATGTTCATTCTTTTTATCCAGAATAAAAAACCGTCTCATTTATGTTCTGAGACGGCTTTATTGTTTCTATTGTTTTTTCTTTCTCTTTTTCTTTTTAGAGTATATATAGAATATGATGAACAATATTGATATTCCAAGGACTATATACAATATCCAAAATTTACCTTTCTCCTTCATTGCCTCCTGGTTTTCGCGGATGGTTACAGCTGGAAGATCTTTCTGGGAGATAAGATTTGCTATAGTCTTATAAAGTGTCTCTTCAGTGAACATGTCTCTATTCTTCTCCGACAACAGGTATATAAGCAGATCTTTAGGTGTTGTTATTCTTTCTTTCTTGAGGTTTATTGATTTGAGGAACGTAAGCAGAGGTTCATCTGCAACGGCAATAAGATCATCCAGGAATTTTTGTACATCAGTGTCCTGGAGGGAGCTTATGGCAATCAAAATCTCAGCAAATTGATTTCTTGTAAGCCCTCTTTTTATTAGCTCGCCCCGGAAAGCCTTTACCCAGTTTTCTCTGAATTTTATATTTAAATGGTCGACTGCATCAACTGCCTCCCTGATAATCTTCCCTACTTCTGAGGTCTGGCTGTATATAAGTATCTTGTCCCTGAGAACAACTATTGCAGGATCTGTATCAGAAAGAATCTGATTTGCCAGGTTATCAACTTCTTCGGCTGTAATTCTACCTTCGCTTTTATGTATGATATACTGCTTAAAGTCTGTCCATGACTTAAGCCCCTGTTTATAAACATCAATCCCTTCAAGAATCGTCTTTAATTCGCCAGTGGCATATTTAGCCATCAGATTTACAGCGGCCTGGGTAAGGATATTATCCATCAGAGCAACTTTAAGTGCAAGCTTATCCACCTCTTCCGGACTGATACTCTTCCGGGCTGCTTGCTCTTTCAGATATGAGATAAGATCATCTGGATTTCCAAACTTGTGTTCGCCGGTTTCTGAATCCTTAATAATTTCGGCCATCTCACCAGTTGCCCTGTTGGTCAGAAGCCCGGTCAATGCTTCGACCTGTTTGGCTGAAATAATTCTGGTATATTCGGGTCTGATAAGTGGTTGCTTTGTGATCTCTTTCTCTTTGGTAACGAATGCTTCAGTGGATGTTATATTGTTAAATCTGTCAGTAAGAGTGAAAACAATTCTGTTATTTCCTTCTGTGGGCATCATCTTATAGGTGAATACAGTATCATTTATCATATACTTCTCAGAAGATAATAGAGAATCACCAGCCCAGTGTTCAATTGTAAGAATGGAACCTGGTTCTACTTTAAGCGGGAATTCAACAGAGTCACCTTTTGCGACAGTAACACTCCTGTTGCTTTCAAGAGTAAGATCTGCAACGAAGTCAGAACGTGGAAGAATTGTTCCCCCCATTATAATACTATCACTGTCAATATTAATTGGCAGATCAAGATCTTTGACGACTTTCTGACCCCCTTTACCTTCGTATGTTATTTTATAATTGCCATGAGGCAGTTCAAATTCAAACTCACCTGTTTTGGGATTGGAGTAGACAACCACTACCTGATTGGGATCGCTGATTCTCATAGCACTTATCTTCACACTGTCTCTCCGGTTTGCCAGCAGATCAGCTACTCTGGCGAATCCCCTAACAATGAATTTTCTTGGATGATCATCTGTGAAAATCTCCACACGATAGATATCCTCTTTTCCGTATCCGCTTGGTGCATCAAGGGCATAATAAGCTTCATAACCGTTGTTTACAGGATTGAAAAATAGATCATCATCTGTTGAGTTTAGCGGATATCCTGCATTTAGTGGAACCGACCATTCTCCATTAATCAGTGTTGAATAAAATATATCATATCCACCCATGTTAAAGTGGCCCCTTGAGCTAAAGAAGAGCGTATTATCATCTTTGCTGAGGAATGGAGATTCTTCATTATATTTGGTATTTATGACAGGTCCAAGATTCTCGGGAGTCCCCCAGTTACCTGAAGAATCACGTTTTGATATATAAATATCCAAACCGCCAAATGTACCTTTACGGTTACTTGTAAAATAGAGCTTCCGGTCATCATGCGATACAGTGGCATGTGATTCCCAGTACTTGGTATTTATATTATCATTCAGCTTTATAATAGGGCTCCAAGTTCCATTCTCAAACCGGGAAGTGTATATGATCCCGTCGTAATCGGCTGAACTATAAAGGTAGAGAGTTTTACCGTCACTGGAGAGTGAAGTAGGAAACAGGTCGCGGTCCACTCTTAAAATCTCATTCATATTCAGGGGTCCTGACCACTGACCGTTTACTTTTGTGGAATAAAGAATAGCATCATAAAAGGCTTCACTTTTAGCATAGATTATAAGGTCCTCCTTCTCTGAAATAACAGGATTGAATTCAGAATTAGACTCATTTATAAGATCCCCGAGATTTTTTAATTTAATAAAGAGGGGCTTGCTCATCAGTTCTTTGGCATTAAGGCATGACTGGATCTGCATATTCACTACAGCTGTATCATAGATATTAATATCCAGATTTTTTCTGAATTCCTGGTAAGTATTAAGAGCCTGGTCGAGCTGATTGTTAATCCTGTATGCATTGGCCAGATAATACAGAGCATCATAAGGTGCACCTTTTTCCTTAAAATTACCTTCTTTATATTTTGGATTGATGTTCTTTACTGCATCTTCCAGGTAACCGATAGCTTTATTCTTTTCACCCGGGGTATTTATGTAACATTGTCCGATCCTGTACTTGAAATTAGCATTGGAAGGATAGCTCTTCAGTAACTGGAGATAAATTGGCAGAGCATCCTTGTATGCTTCAAAAAGGATCCAGCTTTCGGCTTCATAAAAGTTGTTTTTATTCTCAACCCTTGCCTGTGAATAGAGATCCTTCATAAATAACGCAGCCAGTGCCAGGGATATCAGAATAATCTTTTTCATAATTGATTTATGATGACCTTTTTTTGTTAGTTAACTATGATCCAATACTTTCAGCAATCCATTTCCGGAATTTGATAACACAGAAATAAGGTCTAAAATTTCTAGTTAAAACTACTAATATAACAGAATTTTAAGAAAAAATATAATAATTGGGAAAATCCTTCACTGCATGATTGATAAGTGAAGTTACAAGTACATTAAAAGAATGAAGATCAGTGACAACAGGCGACATTTATCTTCCACTAAAGATCAGGAGAATAACTTTCGAGTAAATCCTTTATCCTTGAAAGGAATTTTCCTGCCAAAGCTCCGTCAATGATCCTGTGATCATAGCTCAGTGAAATAATAACCATTTGTCTAATACCTATCATGTCACCTTCTGGTGTTTCTATAACCACAGGAGTCTTTTTCACCACTCCTATACCAAGAATAGCAGCCTGGGGCTGATTAATTATTGGTGTACCTGCCAGATTGTTGTAAGTTCCATAATTGGTTACAGTGAATGTTCCGCCTGATATCTCATCAGGTTTCAGCTTGTTTGACCTTGCACGCCCGGCCAGGTCATTTACTGCTTTTGCCAGTCCGGTAAGGTTTTTTTCATTAGCATTTTTAATTACAGGGACAATAAGGTTGCCATCGGGAAGGGCAGTTGCCATACCGATATTTATATTTCTCTTTTTTATAATATTATCTCCCTCAACAGAAACATTAATCATGGGGTAATCATACAAAGCTCTTGCAACGACATCAATAAATACAGGTGTAAGAGTCAGTTTTTGTCCCTCTGCTGCCATGAATTTATCCTTGTTCGCGTTGCGCCAGTTAACTATTTTTGTTACATCAGCGTCAATGAAAGAGGTCACATGAGGAGAGGTTCGTTTTGACATGACCATATGTTCAGCTATAAGTTTTCTTATTCTGTCCATTGGAATTATCTCGTCCCTGTCGCTGGCTATTTCATCTGATTTTTGTACCCTGACTTGTTTTTCGGTTTTTTGTACCTTTGATTCTTCATCTTTCTTTCTTTCAGAGAGAAATTGTAAAACGTCATCCCGGGTAATTCTTCCATCCATCCCGGTTCCGTTAAGCTTGTCAAGGTCAGCATAACTTATCCCTTCCTTTGCAGCAATATTTCTTACAAGTGG
This sequence comes from uncultured Rikenellaceae bacterium, assembly GCA_964387565.1. Classification (GTDB taxonomy): domain Bacteria; phylum Bacteroidota; class Bacteroidia; order Bacteroidales; family VadinHA17; genus LD21. The sequence continues at coordinate 4,145 of CAYLYN010000199.1, forward strand.
AGAAATAAAACGGCCAGAAGGGGTTCTGCTTTTCATAGAATGTGCAACAGCCTCAATATCTGATTTTTGCTGTCTCGTTTCTTCAATAGTTTCCCTTATCCTGCTAACCTCTATTTCAACCTTTTTTCTATCATCCTTAGTAGGAACGGCATCATTCTCAATAATAGCAATAATATCTCCTACCTTTGCCACAGTACCTTCTCTGACAAGTATCGAAATTAGGGTTCCTGAAATTGGAGCAGGTACCTCAGAATCAACCTTGTCAGTCGCAACTTCAACAAGCGGATCATCCTCCTTCACTTTATCCCCTTCGCTGACCAGCCATTTGTTTATTGTAGCTTCAATTATTCCCTCGCCCATTGCCGGCAGTGTAACATTCATGCTTGCCATTTCTCTTGTAATGAAAGTATATCCAATAAATTTACGAATTATCTCTCTCATTATAACAACCGGAGTGATGATTTGTTCCCTGTTGTAGTAGTGAGCAGAGTTTAGCGGATCATTACCATTCGGAGAAAACGGTTAGCAAGGGCAAACAACTCCCTGAAGAATATTCCAGCAATGATCAATGTGGTACAGCATGCAAATAGGCCTTCCTGCGATCTTTTTCTGACGTAAATTCTCATTGCCTTATAGAAATGTATTATGTCATCATAATTATTTCTTGGGGTACATTTCCCTTTGTAATGAGTTATAGTTACTTCCGGATAATAGTAGTTAAAGTATCCTGCTTTTAATATTCTGTAGCTCAGGTCAATGTCTTCACCATACATAAAGAAATCCTCGTCAAGCAAACCAGTTTCTGATAAAACTTCACTCCTTATAAACATAAATGCACCGGAAATTACTTCAGTTCTTGCAGTTTCGTCGGTACCGACTGATTTCAGATAGTATGTGCTGAAATACTTTGAATCGGGAAAGATACTTGAAAATCCGAATGACTTAAAGAATGCTGAGGCAGGAGAGGGCAGAGCTCTCTTTGATTCAGGCAGATAATCACCGTCTCCATCTTTCATTTTTACACCTAAGGCCCCTCCGTCAGGGTGAGAATCCATGAATTTTATTGCTTTTTTAAAAGCATCTTCAGTGATCAGTGTGTCAGGATTTAGAAGAAGAATATACCTCCCCCCGGCCTTTCTTAAAGCCTGATTATTTGCTGCGGCGTATCCTGCATTTATAGTATTGCATAATAGTTTAACCCCGGGGTATTCACGGCTAACCATTGAACATGAGTCGTCAGCTGAATTATTATCAACCACAAATATCTCACTATCGATATTCTCAACAGCTTTATAAACAGATCGAAGGCAATTCCTTAGAAGATCTGACACATTATAACTTACAATAACTACTGTCAGATCCATTTCATTGCTGATAAGGATTCCGCTTATTGATAGCACGCCCAAGTGTTATCTCATCGGTGTATTCAAGTTCATCACCTATCGCCACTCCACGTGCAAGGGTAGTAAGACTTATTTTGTATTTGCTTAGCTTTTTGTAAAGGTAGTAGTTAGTGGTGTCACCCTCCATTGTTGTGCTTAATGCAAAAATTACTTCGGTGATTCCTCCCTCTTTTACCTTTTCTTCAAGTGAATCAATCCTGAGATCGGCAGGACCAATACCCTCGATAGGAGATATTATGCCTCCAAGGACATGGTACAGACCGTGGAATTGTCTGGTATTTTCTATTGCCATAACATCCTGGATATTCTCAACCACACAAACGATAGTCCTGTCTCTTTTTTCATCATTGCAGATATTACATACTTCGGTATCGGATATGTTATGGCACATTTTACAGTAATGAATCTCCTGGTGAAGCTTAATAATGCTCTCCCCGAATCTTTTTACGTCTTCAGCATTCCTTCTGAGCAAATTCATTACCAGCCTGAATGCAGTCTTTCTTCCAACACCTGGCAGGGAGGAAAACTCATTCACAGCATTCTCAAGCAACTTGGAAGGAAACCCGTTAAAGCTCATAAAAGAATATTTTCAGCAAAAATAAATCAATTTTACTGTGATATATTAAACCTGTGGAGTTTTCTGTCTTGCTTTTTTTTATAATCTTGCAGACCAAACTTATTGATATGACTCCAGTACTTATTCTGTCAATCTTTTTAGCTTATACCCTGCTTTTGTTTTTAGTGACGTGGATCACAGCCAGAAAAGCGGATAACCAGTCATTTTTTATCGGGAATAAGGTCTCGCCCTGGTTCGTCGTAGCATATGGGATGATAGGAGCATCACTCTCCGGTGTTACATTCATGTCGCTGCCAGGATGGGTAAAAGATACCCAGTTCAGCTATATGGTTGTTGTGTTCGGATATCTGTTCGGCTATTTTGTAATTGCTACCGTACTGATGCCTCTTTACTATAAGCTTAAGCTTACATCAATTTATGCATACCTCGATCAGCGTTTTGGTTTCTGGTCATATAAAACAGGAGCAGGCTTTTTTATAATTTCAAGAACGCTTGGAGCTTCGCTTCGTATGTATTTGGTTATAAGTGTTTTGCAAATATTTGTATTTGATGAATGGAATGTCCCGTTCTGGATAAATGTCCTGATATTCATAATTCTCATAATTCTATATACACTAAAGGGAGGTATCAGAACAATAATCTGGACCGACACACTTCAGACCACTTTTATGCTTCTTGCTGTGGTATTATCTGTAATTTATATAAGTAAGGATCTGGATATTTCACTATCCGGATTGTTTACCCAGGTCAGGAACAGCTCTGCTTCAACTATGTTTATAACTGACTGGACAAATGAAAGGTTTTTTCTGAAACAGTTTTTCAGCGGGATGTTTATTACAATAACAATGACAGGTCTCGACCAGGAGATGATGCAGAAGAACCTGAGTTGCAGAAATATCAGGGAGGCTCAGAAGAACATGTTCACATTCAGCGGAATACTTGTTTTTGTTAATCTTCTTTTTCTGTTTCTTGGTGCAATACTTCTGATATTTATGCAGGCCAGGGGGATTACAGTTGCCACGAGTGATGAGATTTTTCCTACCGTTGCTGTCAGATATCTCGGACCAATAGCAGGACTTGTTTTTTTCATAGGATTGATATCAGCTGCCTTTCCAAGTGCTGACGGGGCTTTAACATCACTGACCACCTCTGTAAGTATTGATTTCCTGGGTCTCGATAACCGGAGTAATCTGACAGAAAAGGCTAAAACGAGGATCAGGTATATTGTTCACCTGTCAATTGCAGTCGTTTTTTTCATAGCTGTGCTAATTTTTGGAATGCTTGATGACAAGGCAGTAATTGATAAGCTTTTCACAATTGCCGGATACACCTACGGACCCTTACTGGGGCTCTATTCATTCGGCTTATTCACTAAACGTCTGGTAAAAGACAGGCTTACTCCTTATATAGCAATATTTTCACCAGTAGCCTGTTATGTTCTGAGCAGTTTTTCTGAGGTGCTTTTCAACGGATATAAGTTCGGATTTGAATTGCTTCTTCTTAACGGACTGATAACATTTATCGGATTATACATCTTCAGTCGGAAGGATGAAAACTCCTGATAAAGAATTCTATTCTGGATTTTCTTAATCTACCTGGGATTCTGTTGCCGGAAACCTCCCTGGTTCATATTCTCAGGGTTTTGAATTGTGCCGGTATCCTCTTCCTCTTCCGGTTCAGGCTGAATAATGATTTGTTTATTTTTGAAAGGTATACTCCAGATAATAAAATAGTTAAATCCGGGGCTGAATGATTTGGATCCGTTGCCATATCCCGGAAGAAATACCGGTTTCAGATGCCTGCCTGTACCGGGGTCAATCATTTTTCTGAGGCTGACGGTCCAACCCATACTTA
>CAYLYN010000200.1:0-7969 GCA_964387565.1 uncultured Rikenellaceae bacterium
TGTTCTGGACTCCGGCCAGGGATTTTCAAGTACAAGGGAATTTTTTCATACAAATGATCTTTCCGGCTCACTGGAAAAGTATCAGGATCTCACCTCTGTTGTAAATATCTCCCTGGCCAAAAAGTTAATTCAGTTTCTGCATGGATCATTCAGTATCAGGGGGAATGGTGCAAAGGGAACCGGGATTTATTTCTCCATACCTGTAAAGGTGCATACACAGGATAATGCATCTGTAAGCAAATATGTCAATTATATGATTTAATACTGATTCAAGGTTATAATTCGATGTCTGCGTTCCCCTGTCAGGGGAGCAACAGGCCGTTTCTAAGTCGGAACGGCCTTTTTTTATTTTTTCAATTCAAGTACTTTGGCTTCAGTTCTTCTGTTAAGCTGCCTTCCTTCTACTGTGCCATTATCGCCTACCGGTATTGAATTGCCATATCCTTTATATTTTAGTCTCTCTTTCTCAATACCTTTATTTATTAAGTAATTGACAACAGAGAGTGCTCTTTTTTCAGATAACAACCTGTTGTATTCATCTGTTCCTGTGGAGTCGGTATGTCCGCCTATTTCCATTATCAGATTTTTGTTTTCAGCCAGTAATCCAGCAAGATTATTAAGCTCGGAAGCTGATTCATCCTTGATCTCCCATGAATCTGTAGCATAGAAAACATTGGTGAGCAGCATCTTTTCACCCACCCGTATCGGACTGAGAATTATTTTCTTAATGTATGGTTCAGCAACCGAATATTCACCTTCAAGCAAGAAATTCTCTGAATGAAAAAGATAACCTGGTTTGCTGACATTGATTCCGTAATTATAACCGGCAGGGAGGCAAACAAGAAAAGATCCCTTTGAATCAGTTGTGCTTTTTATTGTGACCTTTTTTGCAGAAAGGTTGATGAGCTCATAATCAGCCTTAATCATTCCACCTGTCTCCTTATCGATTACACTTCCCTTGAGATATGATACCGGATCAGGCCTGATTGATTCATCAAGGTCGAAATAAAAGATATCCTTTCCTTTTGCTTTGTCCCTGACTGTAGAAAAATAAGCTCTTCGACCATTTGATTCAATCACGAGCCCCATCTCGTCATTATAGGTATTTAAAGGATATCCAAGGTTAACAGGCTCACTCCAGGTGCTGTCCTTATTCATGCGAGTCATATACATATCAAAACCTCCCATACCCGGTCTGCCATCAGATGAAAAATACAGGGTTCGGCCGTCAAAATGAATAAAGGGAGACATTTCGTCGCCTTCAGTATTGATCTCTTTACCCATGTTTACAGGGTTTTTCCAAAGTGAATTGGTATCGAGTAAAGAATACCAGATATCCTTTCCTCCAAAACCACCAGGTCTGCTGCTTGAAAAATAAAGAACTCTGCCATCGGAACTAATTGATGGCTGCGATTCCCATGAAGCGGAGTTAACAGGAGATTTTAAGTTATATGGTTGGCTCCACCGGCCATCATTATATGCAGAAAAGTAGATATCACAGCTTCCTGTAGCTCCAGGTCTGTCGCAGGCTGTGAAATACATAAATCTTCCATTAGATGACAGTGACTGGGCTCCTTCATTGCCTTGTGTATTTAGTGGCAGGCCTGCAGTTACTGCATAGTTCCACTTATTATCGCTCCAGGTACTGACATAAAAATCTTCCTGTGACTGATTAATAAACGGGGAATTGCTATTGGTAACAGTCTGCCTTGTGAACATCATTGTAAGTCCGTCTGCGGTTATTGACGGCCAGTATTCATCCTCCCAGGTGTTTATTCCGTCTCCGGCGTTGACAGGATTAAAAGCTACAGGTCTCTTTAAGGCATCGATAGCAAACTCACAATTCTTTATATTTCTGACAGCAATGGCCTTGTTCTTTTCCGACATGCCCTTCTGCTCAAGATAAGCGTTGAAATGACCAAGTGCTGCTGAGTACTCCCCGGTCATCATTTCAGCTGTAGCAAGGCTGAAGAATACCGGCTTAAAGAATAGTGAATCTATTCTGACAGCATTCCTGTAATTTTCTTTTGCCTCCCGGAACCTTTTCTGTTTCAGGAACAATTCACCGAGCATCATATATGCCTCATAAAAATCAGGATCTATCCTCAGAGCTTCTTTGAAACTTTTTTCAGCTTCCTTAAAATTCAGATAATCAAAGTAAGAAGCGCCTTCATTATACAGTTTTAAGGCCTTGTTTGAATTTGTATGTCGTCCCTGTGAATATAGTTCTAATGAAAAAATTGAAAAAAGTATTACAATAAAAACTAAATAACTCCTTTTCAATCCTTTATCAGGGAATATGCATATACTTATGTGACTGAAGGGAAACCCTCCAGAGAGGATTTTTTTTAACATATTCAACTATTTCGGGAATAATAAATTTGAATTTACTCCATTCGGGCTGAAGAAACAGTTTACATTCCTTACTAACAAGCTTGCGGTATTTCTCAGCCCAGATAAAATCATCTATCGTCTGAATTATAACTTTAAGTTCATTTGCTGTTTCACAGATATCACCAACAGGAGGCATGTTCTTTTTAGGTGAGAGACATATCCAGTCCCATATTCCTGTCATTTTATACGCTCCGGAAGTTTCAATATATGTACTGATCCTGTTTTGTTTAAGTTTTTGACACAAATAATCAAGGTTCCACATTAATGGTTCTCCTCCGGTAACTACAACAGAATCTGTGCCAGAATTAATAACATTTCTAATTATTTCGTCGGTTTCAACCATAGGATGCAGATCAGGATTCCAGGAATATCTTGAATCGCACCAGCTGCAGCCAACATCGCAACCACCAATTCTTATAAAATAAGCAGCTTTTCCTGTCTGATATCCTTCTCCCTGCAGTGAAAAGAACTCTTCCACCAAAGGCAGTCTCGTTCCAGGCAGTTCAGCTTCATTATTTCTGTTCATTTACTCAAAATTGTGTTCTAGTCTTTCTTCAATCCCAGAAGTTGCATGAATTCATTGAAAAAGAAAGTATTCTCATGAATACCAGAAAATCTTTCGGCACCAGGGCCATAAGAAAAAACAGGAACCATTACAGCTGAATGATCCATCCCGGCAAACTTCGCTTCAACTGTGCGGGTCTGAATATCACCACCTGAAAGAACCAGACCTCCAGTTTCATGGTCAGCTGTAACAACAATAAGAGTTGAACCATTTACTGATGCAAAATCGTACGCAGCACCAATGGCCTGATCGAAGTCAATCATTTCGTCAATCACATATTCAATGTTATTTTCATGCGATCCCCAGTCTATCATTGATCCTTCGACCATCAATACAAAACCATTTTTATTTCTACTGAGAGTTTCTATCGCTTTCTTTGTCATTTCACTCAATACACCCTGTCGTCCATCTGATACTTTAGGCATATGCTCTTTAGCAAGAAGCCCTGCAAGCTTATTTGATTGTGATTTCTTTAAATCATCAAGATTATAAACAACATCAAATCCCTGATCCTTCAAATTAATTGTAAGATCTGCTCCATCCTTTCTGCTGCGAAAATGGTTCTCCCCTCCCCCGATAAAAACATCTAATGTACCTTTCAGGAAATCATCAGCTATCTCTTCATAATTGCCTCTTCCGGAGTTATGTGCCACAAATGATGCTGGCGTGGCATGAGTTACGGCACTGGTACTTACAATTCCTGTTGAAAGTCCGTTTTTATGTGCAATTTCTGTGATAGAACTGACAATGGAATTGTCAGGCTTGACCCCTATCATGCCATTATTAGTCTTTTCTCCGCATGCAATGGCTGTACCACCTGCAGCTGAATCTGTTATATAGTTATCTGCCGAGTAAGTTTTACTTAAGCCGGAGTAGGGAAACTTTTCCAGGTTAAATGGAATAGCACTTACTGTCATGCCGGCATAAAGATGAGGAACTCCCATTCCGTCACCTATAAAAATGATAATATTCTTTGCCCGGGTTTTAGCTGTTCCAGATTCTGAGCTGGTTTCGGTGCATGCAGAAAATACTGCTAAAGCTATTAATACCAAATATTTATAAAATTTTCTATTCATGATCATATTATTTAAATAATTATCTGTTTACTCCAAATAAAAGTTTGTAATCTCTTTCAAGGGCATTTTCCTTAAATCTTTCAGGGATTACCTTCCAGTTGTTCATAGGCTCAGGATTGATAATCTTCTTTTTCCTTATATAATCTATCATATAAAATCTCAGATCACGATCAGTAGATTTAATGAGCCTGGACATAAGTTCTTTCTTGCCTATTCCTACACCATCGTAAAAATGACCACCTCCCCCATTGCCCCTGTAAGAATTGACCGCAACCCTGAAGTTTTTATCAACATTGAATTCATCTCCATTAGACATACCGGAAACAGATATACGACTGCCTTCAGGTTTACTTATATCGACTGTATAGTCAATTCCGGCAGCTGAGTCAAAATTATATGCCTGATTTTTCAACCAGGCTCTGCCATCATTCAGTACTATTTTACCATTTTTGTCGGTTTTGAATTTCAACAAGGTACCATTCTGATCATCCATTGTATTATACCACAATGAGTATGAATATTCGAGGTACTTTAAAACCTCGGCACCCGTCAGCGTCATTGTGTATAGCATATTTTCAAACCTGTACAGTTTGAACATATCGCCAACAGTTACAGGCCCCTCGGATATTTTAACATCGAATGAGAGCGGGGCAGCGAAGGAGATATCAGCACCTGTTATATCCAGCTGAACCTTATGAATAATATCAACAAAACCTGATGAACCGAAATATGAATCCCGCGATGTTACTGTTTCAGAAGATTTCCCAATTACTTCATCAACATATTCCAGTATCGCCTGATGATTGCCGGCAAATTTTTCCATGAATTCATTATCAGGCTCATAATCTGAAACTTTAATCACTTCACCTTTGAAAGATTTTCGATAGTCGCCTGACTTCTTGTCCTTCTGAAAGACCACATCGGCCCGGGCAATATTCATTGAACGGCTGCCTGCATTCATTATGAGAACTGTATCACCTGAGCTGTTTACTATCTTCAGATTTGCCACCCTGTGATCATGGCCTGTGAAAATAATATCAAATCCTGGTACATTATAGGCAATGGCTGCTGCTCCTTCTTCATATTTCGAATCGGATGAAGAGTATTCTGAATCTGAGTCATCCCATCCTGTATGGAAGAGTCCCACAATAAGGTCAGGATTTTTTTCCTGGATTTCCGGCATCCATTTCACAGCGGATTCAAACATATTTTTGAATTCTATTCCTTCATAAAGTTCTTCAGGCAACGTGTTGTGAATTGTAGGTGTAACAAGTCCTAAAACAGCTATCCTGATGCCATTTTTATTAATGATTTGATACGGCCTGAAATATGGATCACCTGTTGCGACCTCTATGGCATTAGCAGCGAGTAGAGGAAATTCGTATTCTCTCCTTAATCTGTCATATACAGAGTGACCTGTTTCCACATCATGATTCCCGACAGTAACAGCATCGTATGACATGAAATTCATTGCTTCCGAAAGTAAGTGCGGAGAAACAGTATCAACAAAGTTGTAGTAATAAACAGCTGGCTGTCCCTGCAGATTGTCGCCATCATCCATAAGGACAACTGCCTTCTTTTCATTTCTGACTTTCCGGACATAAGTATATGCCGATGCAAGGGAAGCATTTAAGTTTTCCTTTTCAATATAATCATATGGCAGAATCACACCGTGAATATCTGTGGTCTCCAGTAATATAAGTTCCTTTCTTACAGGAGCTGAGCATGAGATCATTATGCTCAGCAGTACAACAAACCTTAAATAATATCTTATTGATTTTAACATAATAATTCAAAACCCCAAACTTAGAAAAGTTTATTCATTTTTTAACCACTAATATTCAAAGGCGCTAAGTTTCACGAAGAAATTTGTAGAATACTATAACTCCTTCCACCTGTAATAACAAAATAAGACAAGTTTAAGTTTATATATTACCAATAATTAATCATTGGCAGTTTTTTGTATTTAAATCATATATTTGAAGAAAAACCTATATGGTAATAACTGGATTAGAGTCATTCATAGCAAGGGTACCTGCATCCTTGAATGGAAAAAGAATAGGCATCCTTTGTCATGCTGCAAGCATTACACGAGATTTTTCACATGCAATTGACGTATTCCACCAAACTAAAGAGTTTAAACTTTCAGCAGTTTTTGGTCCACAACACGGGTTACATGGGCAGACCCAGGACAATATGATTGAATGGCAGAGCATGCGGCATCCTGAATATAATATACCTCTGTTCAGTCTTTATGGTGAGCACAGGAAACCAACAAAACAGATGCTCGACGAAATAGATGCACTTATAATTGATATGCAGGATACCGGCACCAGAATATATACTTACATATGGACAGTTAAATATTGCCTGGAAGCATGCCAGGAAGCCGGTATTCCCATTTGGCTGCTTGACAGGCCAAATCCAATTGCAAAATTACCATTTGACGGACCGGTTCTGAAGGAAGATTTCTTTACGTTTGTAGGAGGCGCTTGTATTCCATTATGCCACAGGATGACAATGGGTGAAATGACCCTGTGGCTAAGGGATAAGTTTTATCCGAAATGCGAACTGAATATTGTTAAAATGGAAAACTGGAGAAGATCTATGTTATATTCCGACACCGGGCTCCCATGGGTACTTCCTTCACCAAATATGCCTACATTACAGACCGCAATTGTCTATCCAGGTACAGTCCTGATTGAAGCGCTGAATCTCTCGGAAGGAAGAGGAACAACCCTCCCTTTTGAATTATTCGGGGCTCCTTTTATAAATGCTGAACTTCTTAAGAAGAACCTGATTAAAAGAAACATGCGCGGTTGCGCATTCAGGATCCACAATTATATACCGACCTTTCATAAATTCAGCGGAGAGTTGTGCAACGGGATTCAGATCCATGTAACTGATATTGACTCTTTCAAGCCGGTGGAAACGGCAGTAGAGATTTTTGACGCAATCATTGAGACATCTCCGGAAGGTTCGCTGAGATTCCTTCCACCTCCATACGAATACGAGTACTACCTTATGCCATTTGATATACTGTCGGGTGATTCAGGTATCAGAAATGCCCTGATTGAAAGACGGAATATAAATAGTGAAAAACAAAGATGGTCTGAAGAAACAGAGTCTTTCAGAAAAGAATTTATCGAGTTTTCATTATATGATGAATAGTTTCGAATTTTTTATAAAATTATTCGAAAAGTCCGTCATCTCTTAGCAGCAGCAGAATTGCTGAATGAGGAACAATAACATATTTTTCCCTGTTAAACTCAACTTCAATGGCGCTGTTCTGAAGATACACAGCCTGATCTCCCTCTTTTGGCTGCAGCGGAACATATTTAGGCTCGTCGGACCTGTTTTTCCAGGGTTCATCAACATCGGTTACTGATGGAATCGGGTATCCTGGTCCAACTTTCACAACGAAACCAATAAGTACCTTCTCATTTTCATTTACTCCAGGCGGAAGCAGAAGTCCGCTTTTAGTCTTCGACTGTGGTGCTTTTGGTTTTATAAGTACCCTGTCGCCGATAACAATAAGTTTCTTTAAATCCTTTTCTTCTAACAGAAGGCTCATAATTCAAATAATGTTCAGGACAAAAGTATCATTTTTAAAGTCGAACCGAAAATCTGACTCAAATTTTATTTATGAATATCCCGATGACCCTCAACTTACGAAGACTGAAAATGGTTCTGTAATGGATACCTATTAAAGCTAAAAGAATTATTTAGATAACCAATTCGATTATAACACTTACACCTCCTTCAAAAGCTACTCTTTGTACACATCTTTTATTTAATTGATCACTTATGTTCCCTTTTATGGTTTACCCATCTCCTTGAAGATGCTTTTCAGTTCTGATTGTTCCAAGCCCCCCATCCCATAGTCGTCAACTTGAGGGTCTTTTTATATTGATATAGCCGGGTTAAAGTTTCC
>CAYLYN010000201.1:0-7955 GCA_964387565.1 uncultured Rikenellaceae bacterium
AATAGATATTTATAAAAATATTACTCCTAACCTGACGGCTGCATTGACAATTAACACCGATTTTGCTGAGACAGAAGTTGATGAAAGGTTACTGAATCTCACAAGGTTTCCCCTTTATTATCCTGAGAAAAGGACTTTCTTCCTTGAAGGCTCGGATGTTTTTGAATTCGGAAGCACATCTTCATCATCCTTTATCCCATTCTTCAGCAGACGTATTGGACTAATAGAGGGTGAACCTGTTCCTCTTCAATGGGGAGGTAAGCTTTATGGAAAAGTTGGTAATACAAATATTTCAATGCTCGATGTTCAGTCAGCAAAATATGGAAATCTTTCTCCGTCAAATATGTTTGCCGGAAGAATATCTCAGAATATTTTTGACGAATCGAGAATCGGAGTGATCCTTACCAATGGAAGTCAGAATGGAACTCCGAATACACTTGCCGGTGCAGATTTCAGGTATAAAACTTCAAGATTCATGGGATCGGATAATTTCTCAGTCGATTTCTGGGGTGTAAAAAACTGGAACAACAGCAAAGGTGGCAATAAAAACGGATTCGGAATAAAAATTGACTACCCCAATGACCTGATAGATGCTGCCGTGAGTTATACATTTATTGGTGATTCAATTGACCCTGGTCTTGGATTCCTTCCGCGAAAAGCATACCATTATCTGAACACATCTTTAAGTTACAGACCTCGTCCCGAAAAAGGTTTTATGGGAGCCCTGATAAGGCAATGGTTTTTTCAGGCCAGGCTTACGAGCTACCGGAACCTCATGGGAGAGGTTGAAAGCATCAGGATTTTTACAGCCCCTTTGAATTTCAGAACAGAAAGCGGTGAACATATTGAATTCAATATCATTCCCAACAGGGAAGTGCTGCCTGAAGATTTCGAAATTGCTGAAGGAGTCATTATTCCTAAAGGTGATTACAAGTATATTTCATACACAGCTGAAGCATCTACTGCTTCACACAGGAAAGCAGTTTTTGATATAAAATATAACTTTGGAGGTCTTTATAACGGTAATTATAATGACCTTGAAGGTGAATTCTCACTTAAACTCAATGGATATGCTACATTGCAACTTGGAGGGAATTTCATTAGAGGCAAAATGACTGAAGACAGCTTTAATGAGAATGTTCTTTTTACAAGACTCAGTCTCTTCCTGAGCCCTGATCTTGGAATAAACAATTACCTTCAGTTTGACGATGTAACCAATGAAATGGGATACAATGGCAGATTATTCTGGCAGATAAAACCCGGAAATATTATTTATCTTGTATATAATAATAATACGCTCAGGGTATTTGATCCTGATTCAAGATTCAGATTGACAGAAGATGAAATTATTTTTAAAATACAGATGAGCATAAGATTTTGAATATTAAATAATTAATTCAATAAAACTCAACATGAAAGTTAAGCCCGTTATTCTTTCATTATTGTTGTCGACATGCAGCATATCAGGCATGATGGGACAACAAACATTAAAAACATGGGAGGTATTTGAGGTCTCATTCAAATCCTCTTCTTCATCTGCAAATCCCTATGTGCAATTTATTACAGAGGGTAAGGCAGCATATCTTTCAGCTGCTTTTACAGGAGTCTCAGGAGAATGCACCGGTAAGACTTTAATAATACCAGGATTCTGGGATGGCAATGATAACTGGAAAATAAGATTCGCCCCTCCTCTGCCAGGGACCTGGAAATATATAACTTCATCTGAAGACAGGAAATTGAACGGAAAGAGAGGTCAGGTTACAGTTACACCATGTTCAGAAGAAGAGAAAAAACAAATACCAACCAGGAGAGGCTTCATAATTGTGAATAATAATGAAGAGAGAAAAGGGAGATATTTTACCTATACAGATGGAACTCCATGCCTGTGGATAGCAGATACCTGGTGGGACTGGACAAACCGCAGGATAAAATTCGAATCTTTTTCAAAATTAGTCGAAACAAGGGTTGAACAGGGCTACAACATCGGCCAGTTGTTTTTTGCCGGAAATGGCTGGGGCCGAGAGAGCTCTTTGCTGGATGAATCTTACCGGATCCCGGATATAGAGCAGATAAGAAAGGTTGAAAAAATGATCGGATATGCCAACTCTAAAGGAATGACTGTATGGATCCATGCCTGGTGGAGCCGCGAAGGCATTAACAAATCAATCGGAGAGGAGAATTTCACAAGATGGTGGAGATATGTTGTTCACAGACTTCATGCTTATAATGTTATATGGGTTCTTGCAGGGGAATACAACATGAATAATTACGGCGGATTTCCGCTGGAATTCTGGAACAGGCTTGGTGAAACTGTAAAGGCTGAAGATCCGTATAATAGGATCACCAGTGCCCACCCTACTCCTCCAATGTGGCAGGGTGGTGCTGAAGCACCTCAATGGTCAACAGCAGAAGCTGTTCACAACCAGGCATGGCTTGATTATAATCAGAGTCAGACAGGTCATGCAAGATGGTGTAATGAACTAACTCCAGATATCATTACAAGGGCATATAATATGAACCCTGCCAAACCTGTTGTTGTGACAGAACCATGGTATGAATTCATTGAAGGGAACCCGACAGCCATGAACATACGTTTCGGAGCCTGGAGCGCTGTAATGTCGGGAGCTGCCGGACAGACCTATGGCGGAGGACACATATGGAGAGTACACCTTCCAGAAAGACCTACAGGAGTCGGATCATGGCCTATGGATACAAGTTTCAGTAATAATACCATGCTCTACCCGGGTGCTGTTTCAGTAGGATTTATGGGAAAATATCTGAGAAATCTCCAATGGTGGAAACTTGAACCACATCCGGAGCTGGTACTTGAAAATCCTTCAAAATATTGCCTCGCAATTCCGGGTAAAGAATATCTGATTTATCTGAGATATGGAGGATCTGTAAGGTTAGATCTGAGTAATTTCGTAGGCAGGACATTTTCATTCAAATGGACAGACCTTGTGAACAGCAAAGATTCAAAGACAGGATTAATAAGCGGGGGAAAGGTAGTGGAAATAAAATGTCCTGAGGATTATCCCGGAACCGTAAATTTTAAAGACTGGTTATTGCATCTAAAAATAAATTAAAAGGATTGAAATAAATGAAAGCTAAACTTACTATCGCACTGTTTCTGATTTTAGGAAATCATATAAGTTGCCAGACAAGCAGCGAAATTAAGCTGCTCATCCGTGGGGATGATATCGGATCCTCGCATACAGCAAATATTGCATGTATTGAATCATACAAAGACGGGATAATGAGATCTGTTGAACTGATGGTCCCGGGCCCATGGTTCCCTGAAGCAGTAAGACTACTTAATGAGAATCCCGGACTGGATGTAGGTGTGCATCTGGTAATCACAAGTGAATGGAACGACATAAAGTGGCGTCCCCTGACCTGCTGCCCGAGTATAGTTGACAAAGACGGATATTTCTATCCGATGATATGGCAGAGAGAAGATTTCCCTGAAGGTACCGCTCTGAAAGATGCTCCCTGGAAAATCGAAGAGATTGAGAAAGAGTTTCGTGCCCAGATCGAAATGGCAAAAAAATATGTACCGCATGTCAGTCATGTAAACTGCCACATGGGATGCGGAAGCTGCTCGCCAGAAATAGATGCCCTCATAAAAAGGCTTGCTGAGGAGTATAAACTTGATGCTGATCCATCCAGGTACGGATATAAATATATATCCTTATGGAAGAGGGAGGATAAAACTGCTGAAGAGAGAATTGCATCCGCTGTTACGACGATAAAAGAACTGAAACCCGGAAAATATCTCTTCATTGATCACCCCGGTCTTGATACACCTGAAATGAGAGCTATCTGGCATACAGGGTATGAAAATGTTGCAGCCGACAGGGATGCAGTTACCAGGGTTTTTACCAGCAATGATGTAATAAAAGCTGTTGCAGAAAAGGGTATTAACCTTGTTTCATATAAAGATTCATCAAAGTAACTGATATGACAAAGATTAAATCACTCCTGGCAGCAATCCTTTTTCTTATTGCAAATAACGTAAATGCAGCTGTTGCTGAGCAATATACAGTTTATGAAATCGAATTAAAAGGTCCTGTATCTGATAATCCGTTTACAGATGTTCAGTTGTCGGCAGAATTTAAACTCCTGAACCGTACTCTGTTCTGTGAAGGATTTTATGATGGTAACGGAGTGTATAAGATAAGGTTTATGCCTGACACCCCCGGGGAGTGGTCATATATTACCAGAAGCAACTACAAGGTGCTTGATAAGAAAAAAGGCAGCTTTTACTGCACAGCTTCGTCAGTAAATAACCATGGTCCTGTCAGGGTGCGAAATGTTTTCGATTTCGGATATTCTGACGGAACCCCTTTCTATCCGGTCGGCACAACCTGCTACGCCTGGGTTCATCAACCTGAAGAACTTGTTAACCAGACACTTGAGTCGCTGTCAAAAACCAGATTCAATAAGATCCGAATGACTGTGATGCCCAAGGATTACGATGTATATATAAATAATGAGCCTCCCTTCTACCCTTTTGAAGGTTCAAAAGATAAAGGATGGGATTTTTCCAGGCCAAATCCGGAATTCTTCCGGAATTTTGAAAAGAAGATCCTCGAACTGCAAAAGCTTGGCATCGAAGCTGATGTGATCCTTTTCCATCCATATGACAATGGTCACTGGAATCTGGATAAGATGAACCGGGAACAGGCTTCATTTTATCTACGCTATCTTATTGCACGCATAGCCTCATTGAGAAATGTATGGTGGTCAATGGCCAATGAATATGACATTTTGAAAAAAAGTGATGAGGAATGGGAGAAATATTTCAGGATAATCCAGACCTATGACCCCTACAAACACCTTTGCAGCATTCATAACGGAATGGCATGGTATAATCATTCAAATCCGTGGATAACTCATTTAAGCATACAGACTGCCTATCTTCAGGACATACAGGACTGGCGGGAATTATACAAAAAGCCTGTAATTATTGATGAATGTGTATATGAGGGAAATGTCCCTAACGACTGGGGCAATCTTACTCCGGAAGAAATGATGAACAGGTTCTGGATAGCATATTGCCGCGGTGCCTATTGCACTCATGGTGAGACATATATACATCCACAAAACATTCTCTGGTGGTCAAAGGGAGGTACGCTTTATGGCAAGAGTCCTGAGAGGATAGGATTTTTACATAAGATTATGACTGAAACACCAGCTGAGGGAGTATATCCTTTCCATAATATCTGGAATAAGGAGACCTACCTGATAAAAGATAACGAATTCTACCTGCATTATTATGGAAACAGCCAGCAGGCAAAAGCAAGACTCTATTTGCCAAAGGATATTAAGTTCAGGCTTGAGATCATAAATGCCTGGAATATGACTGTTACACCGGTATTCGGAGAATTCAGCGGCCTGACTGAGATTCCTTTACCCGGAATACCATATATCGCAGTACGTGCAACAAAAATTAAATAACATCTTCGCAAAGGCCTATGATAGCTTGAACCTTACCCTGAGCTTGCCGAAGGGTGCACCCTTTGTCCTCCGAAGCCTTGGCGAAGGAGGATTGCGACTTAGCGACTTAGCGAGAAAAAAAATAAAAAAGTATGATAACAAGAAAAGAATTCATATCAATCGCCGGAATTGCATCCGTAGGATCAGCATTACCTGACATCAGCAAACCTCTTTCCACTTATCCTGAAACCAGGTTCAGGTTCTGTCTTAATACTTCAACCGTCAGCAAAAAACCGCTTGACATAATTAAATATATAGATATTGCATCAGAAGCAGGCTATGACGGGATAGAGGTTTGGATAAGAGACCTTAAGCTATTTCTTGACTCAGGAAATAAGGCATCTGATCTTAAGAAATATCTGGCTGACAAAAATGTGAGAGTTGAAAACGCAATTGGTTTTGCTCCATGGCTCGCTGATAAAGAGTCGGGCTTCAGACAGATGAAGGAGGAGATGGAGATGGTGGCTGCCATCGGAGGTAAGAGAATTGCAGCTCCTGCAGCAGGAGTTAAGGGAGATAAACCTCTCGATCTATTCCTGGCAGGTGAGCGTTACAGGGAGTTGATTCACCTCGGACGGCAGACAGGAGTTATGCCCCAGCTTGAATTCTGGGGGGCATCAAATGTCCTCTGGCATATTGGCCAGGCAATGATGATCGTTTCAGTTGCAGGCGACAAGGATGCGAGGATACTTCCTGATGTATATCATATGTTCAGGGGAGGATCATCATTTGATACACTGAAAATGATTGACGGATCGATGATAGAAATTTTCCATTTCAATGATTTTGTATCCAGCAAACCGAGGGTTGAACAGAATGATTCCGACAGGGTCTACCCTGGTGATGGAATAGCGCCGTATAATGATATAATTTCACGACTGAGAATAATGGGCGGGGAAAAAGTGCTTTCCCTGGAGCTTTTCAATGAAACTTACTGGAAGGAAGATCCATATGCAGTTTCAAGAACAGGTCTCAGAAAAATGAAAGAGCTTATTAAATAACATGTTTTGAGAAATCCGGATAATAAATATCAATTAAAATGAAAAAAAATCTGTTGCTCCAGCTTTTAATTTCAATATTGTTCAATTCAAATCTTATCTCTCAGTCCGGATCAGAAACACCATCAGTCAGACTTATTGTCGATCCGCAATCTGAGACAGAATTATTTGAAGGGATTGGAGCTGTAAGTGCAGGTGCCTCCAGCAGGCTACTAATTGACTACCCTGAGCCCTACAGAAGCTACATACTTGATTATCTTTTTCTTCCAAAATTTGGAGCCGGATTTCAGCATCTTAAAGTTGAAATAGGTGGAGACATCAACTCAACAGATGGTACGGAACCCAGCCACTTACGAATCAAAGGAGAAGAGAATTTTAACAGGGGATATGAATGGTGGCTGATGAAGGAAGCAGTTAAACGAAATCCTGATATTATACTTGACGGACTTGCATGGGGAGCACCTGGATGGCTGGGTGATGGGCGTTTCTATTCACAGGACGGAGCTGATTACTTCGTTTCATTTATCAAAGGAGCAAAGCAAATCCATAATCTTGATATAAAGCATATAGGCATTTGGAATGAGAGAGAGTTTGATCCTGAGTGGATAAAGCTTTATCGCAATACTCTTGACAAAAATGGTTTAGAAAATGTAAAAATAGTTGCAGCTGATCTGAACGGTCCCCCTGAGAGAATGTGGTCAATAGCTGAAGCAATGGTAAAAGATCCAAAGCTTGCAGCTGCTATAGATATTGTTGGAGTTCATTACCCCCATGGGACACTGCCTGAATCGGCAATAAAACTTAAAAAGGCAGGAAAACATCTCTGGTCTTCGGAAGATGGGGAATGGAACTGGAGCACAATGATTCCCCTGGCACACCTCAGGGCGCAGAAAATTAATATGAATTTTATCAGGTATGGATTCACAAAAACCGAATTCTGGAGTCCAGTCACAGCTTACTATGACTGTCTTCCGGCCCCACAGTCGGGAGTAATGACAGCCAATACACCCTGGTCCGGAGCTTTTTCAGTAAACAGAAAGTTATGGGATGTAGCTCATACAACACAATTTGCAGAACCTGGCTGGTATTATATTAAAAATGCATGCATAACTCTTCCTTCCGGAGGCAGTATAGTATCACTTACATCGCCTGAAAAAAAGGATATTTCAATAATTATTGAAACCGCAGATGCCAAAACAGAACAGTTACTGACAATTATCCTGGACGATAACTTAAAGGCAAAATCATTTTATTTATGGAATTCCAATCCTCTGGAAAGATTTATTCAGGATAAGAATCCTGTCCCGGAAAACGGAAAATTAGTCCTAAAACTGAAACCTGAAAATATATATTCATTAACAACCACTACCGGGCAAAGAAAGGGCGTCCACAGCAGTCCTGCAACAACCGGATTCCCATTACCTTACTTCGAAGATTTTGAAGAATATACACCAGGAT
>CAYLYN010000202.1:0-7907 GCA_964387565.1 uncultured Rikenellaceae bacterium
TTAAATAATTGTAAATATCATATATACTGCTAATTAAATAAGTCTAAAACAATAATATAAAAATATTGTGTACTGGAGAATAGGAAAATACAGAATAAGATAATATATTTGTTAGTGAACATGAACTAACCTGCAAATTTGTTGTTTAAGTATATAAATGGATAATCAATGATTAAGAATAGTAAACTATGTCAGCATAACGTAAGTGATGCTTATCTCTAAAAAACTGAAAAATGAAGAAAAGGTCTTTAATTCTTATAATCATCATGGCCATCTCGACTACATATATAGTTGGCCAGGAAGATGGCAGCATAGATCAGGTTGTCTATCTCATTGGTAATACAGCAACCGGGGAATTAAATAAAGAACATCTTGCATTATTAAAGAAACAGCTGAAGGCAGAAAAAAATAAATTTTCTGTTATCCACTTGGGAGATATCTTAAAATACGGGAAATCCGGAAATTCAGATACTGATATTGATAAGTTATTGAATTTAGTTAAAGGGCGTGAAAAGGGAAAGATATTATATACGCCGGGTGATATGGATTGGGATAATGGTGGAAAAAATGGTTTGAAAAAGGTCAAAATATTGGAAAAGCAAATTGAGAATTATTATAGTGGAACCAATAATTTTTTACCTTCGAATGGATGCCCAGGCCCTGAAGTAGTAGACCTCTCACCACAATTAAGAGTTATAGCTATTAACACACAGTGGTGGCTGCATCTATATGAAATACCGGTGGCTCCTGGTACAGATTGCAGCAACCTGACCAAAGAGGAATTTGTTGAAAGCTTAGAGGAGGCTATTGAGGAATCTGAGGGCAGGAATATCCTGATCATTGGTCATAACCCTGTCATTTCTGCTGGTGTATATGGTGGTCATATGACAATTAAAGAACATCTTTTCCCCTTCGCTGAAGCAAAACATGGGAAAAATATTCCATTACCACTACTTGGCAGTTTTTATGCGGCCTATAGGCAGAATGTTGGGACTGTAAGAGACATGGCCAATAAAAATTACCAGGAGCTTATCGATCAAATGAGTGTAATAATGTCGAGAAACCCTGGTTTAATATATGCTTCGGCGCATGATTACAACCTCCAGCTGTTAAATTTTGAGCAAGGATACCAGGTAATCTCTAGTAGCATTAATGAAAAAAAATCTGTAGGCAGGAAACGTGAACTATTGTTCTCATCATCAGAATACGGGTTTGTTAAAATCACATATTTTAATAGTGGCAAGATAGAGATTGGATTTTATATGCTAAAGAAGAATGAAACTGTAAACTTGTTTTCAAAAGTTTTGTTCCGATCTCCATGCAATGAAGTGTCTGATACTACTATCCCAATAAACAGGTATAATAAACCTTGTTCCAAAGAAAAAGATATCCATGAAATTCCAGATCAACCATATCTTGCCGATTCTTTAACAAAAACAGCTGGCTCTTACCAAGCTAAAAGTATTAAAAAGATATTTCTTGGTTCCCTGTACAGAACTACCTGGTCAACTCCAGTCAGGGTTCCATTTTTGAATCTCGACACCACAAAAGGAGGTTTATCACCTTTTGCTCTTGGCGGTGGCAGGCAGACCACAACATTAAAATTTAAGGCAGAAGATGGCAAGGAATATGCTTTTCGTTCAGTGGATAAAGATCTCATAAATGCACTACCCAGGGAATTCAGACATACCTTCATTTCAAAAATGGTAAAAGAGGTAACTGCTACCGGTCATCCCTATGGGGCACTGATTGTCTCCTCTCTTCTTGATGAAACAGATATTCTGCATGCAAGACCCAAATTGTATGTCCTCCCTGATCAATCCAGCTTAGGTCCATTCAGGGAACCATACAATGGCTTATTAGGTATGCTGGAAGAGCGTCCAATGGATGGTGTTGGTAATGCTCCTGGATTCAATGGAGCTGATGACATAACCAGAAGCATGGGCTTATTTAAAAAGCTATACAAAGATAATGACAATCAAGTTAATGCTGAGGCATTTGCAGAGGCAAGAGTGTTTGATATATTTATAGGAGACTGGGGAAGACATGAAGATAATTGGAAATGGGCTGGATTTTCTAAAGGTGATAAGAAAATATTTTATCCTATTCCAAGGGACAGAGATCATGCATTTTCAAGGTGGAACGGAATAGTGCCATACCTTACTGACAGAGAATGGGCTATGCCTATGGTTGAAAATTTTGATTATGATTTTCACGATATTAAGAGTTTAACCTGGCCTGCCAGACATGTAGACAGATTATTGCTTACCGAACTGGATCGCAATGATTGGAAACGTATCTCAACTAATCTTCAGCTGACAATGACAGACGAAGTAGTAAACAAAGCAATCGCTGCACTACCAGCTGAAGTAATCCCTGTTTCGGGAAATGAAATTGGTAATAAGTTGAAATCGAGGAGAGATCATCTACCAAATGCTATAGACAGATACTATCTGTTACTTGCCAGGCAGGTTGACATTGTAGGGTCAAATAAACATGAATACTTTGAAATAGACAGATTAGTGACAGGGAATGTCAGGGTCAATATGTATAAAAGAAATAAGGAGGGAAAAATCTATATCGAGAATCCTCTATATAGCCGTGAGTTTGTCAGAAAAGAGACTAAAGAGATACGTTTATATGGTCTTGATGGTGAGGATATTTTCAATGTAAAAGGTTCAGCCGGGAAAAGTATTCCTGTAAGAATTATAGGTGGATCGGGGAAGGATGAAATAACTGATTTTTCAACTGTTAAAGGTCTAAGAAAACATACATTAATTTATGACGATGAATCAACGGTAGTGAGTCTTAGTTCTGAATCAAAAAACAAAATTTCAAATTACGCGGGAATTAATTTTTATGATCGTAAATCTTTTTTGTATAATACGTACTTACCTAAACCATTGATTTTCTATTCTTCAGATGATGGTTTGGCAGCATCATTTGGTATCAACTGGACCACTCAGGGATTCAGAAAAGATGAATATAAAGGCAGCTATGATGTATATCTTAAAGCAGGTACTTTCGGCAATGTGCAATTTGGAGTAAAAACAAATTGGAAAGAGTTAATTGGAAACTGGGATGCCGGAATAGATGCTGATTATGGACTCTATTATCCATATTATAATTTCTTCGGCATGGGAAATAATACCATAAAAGATCCTGCTCTTTTTAATAATGACCATTATAAAGTAAATGTAAAAGGCTTGATGACAAATTTTTATACAGAAAAAGAGTTAATAAAAAAGGTCAAATTCAGGCTTGGTATTCTATTTGAAAATTTAAATTCAGATTCCGCATCAGATTCCTTACTCTCATTTCAGGAAATCAAAATTCCAGGCTCTGAAAATATTGCCCTGTGTGGATTCAATACCAGTTTATCTCTGGATTTTCGCGACCGGCAAGTGTTTGCTTCAAGAGGGCTGCAGTTTTTAGCTGAGAATACAAGTTATATGACAATATCCGGGGCATCCGGGAATTTTGGCATTGTAAATTCATATTTTAAATATTATGCTACGATAGATTTCTTTTTGCCTGTAACTATAGTTGGTAAGGTAGGTGGAAGTAAAAACTATGGCAATCAGATTCCTTTTTATAAATACACCTTTCTTGGACAGTACAACAATTTACGAGGTTACAGAAGAAATCGCTATACCGGAGATGCCAGTGCATATTTGAACAGTGAGCTACGCATCCATTTAGGGAAAGTAAGAAATACTTTTATCCCATTTGAAATAGGGCTTACCGGGTTTTATGACCAGGGAAAGGTTTGGTATGAGGGAGATAATCAAGGCCACTGGCATGAAGGTTATGGTGGGGGATTTTATATATCGCCGCTTACCCGTGATTTCCTTTTTACAGTACAATTAGAATCATCTCCCGAGGAGAATTTGTTAATTCGATTTGGAATTGGATTTTTTCTTGACGATTGAGATTTCTTTAAGTTGAATAAGAAGTTAACATTTTTGTTGTCCTATTTTAAATTATGAAAAAGAAATTATATTCACATAATAAACAAACTGCTGATAACGGGTCAAAGAGAGTTTCCGATTCCATAATCAGAAACAAAAACATTGAAACTGAAGAAAAGTATAAGTTTATTGTTAATGCCCATGGGGAAATGATGACTCTTATTAACAGGCAATACATTTATGAGCTTGTTAATGATTCATGGTGTAAAACATTTGGTAAAAACAGAGATAAAATTATCGGGAAAACGGTGGCTGAAGTATGGGGTTATGAGAGATTTGAATCGGAGATTGTAAAAAAAATTGACAAATGTCTGCTTGGGAATATATTCAGGGAGGAGGATTCTTTTATAATCGCAGGAGGTATAAGGAAGTATTATGAAGTTACATATTACCCATACAGAAATTACAATAATGAAATAACTCATGTTGTAGGAGTAACAAATGATATAACTTATAGAAAAGAAGCCGAAATAGCATTAAAAACTTCAGAAAAAAAGCTGAGAATCCTGAATGAAAAGAAGGATAAATACCTTTCAATAATAAATTCAGATCTAGAAAATGCTTCAAAATATGTCAGGTCACTACTGCCTGATGAAGTAAATACTAAGCATCTGAAAATAAAGTGGAGGATAATTCCATCATCTCATCTCGGTGGTGACAGTTTAGGTTATCATTGGATAGATTCTGAACACCTGGCTTTATATATGCTTGATGTAACAGGGCATGGAGTTGGAGCAGCGCTCCATTCCGTATCTGCCTTAAATATTTTGAAATATGAAACCCTGCTAAATACAAACTTCAGGATCCCTCATGAAGTTTTAAAAGGATTGAATCATGTTTTTCAGATGAATGATCACAATTCTCTTTTTATTACTATGTGGTATTTGGTTTACAAATTATCAACACATGAATTAAGTTATGCGGGATCAGGCCACCCCCCACTTATCATTTTTACTCCGGATGGGTTACCAATAAAAGTGGCATCACAGAATACTATTATCGGAGTGGATGATCAATTCAAATTCAGGTCAGACACTATAAAAATTGAGGATAATACTGAAATCTATATCTATTCTGATGGAGCTTACGAACTTAAGCTGGCTGACGAGAAGTTTATGAATACTGATCATCTGGCAGATTATCTTCTGAAAAATCGAAACAAAAGTGCCGAAGAGATTGATAAATTATATGATTATCTGCTTGAATTAAATATGGGTTCCAGGCTTGATGATGATTTTACTATGATGAAAGTAAGTTTCTTTTAATACCTCATATCTTCAGGCAATTTACTGACAGATTCCCATGTCCCCCCTTGTCTTCAAATTCCCAACCTTTCTTCTTAAGAATTTTGATTAGCTCTCTGTTAACAACTCCATGGGCTACAATAATGCATTTGCCATGTCGTTCTGCAAAATCAATTATATCTTCTGAATAATTCTCCAGATTTTTTTTTCTCTGTCGATAAGTTGGTATGGTGTCGTTATTAATTCCTGCCATCCAGGTCAACAGAGAAGTAGCCGTCCATACCCTGGCAGGCATCCTTATAAACGGCCATTTAATAACCGGGTACTGAAGTTCCATCAGATTATCATTAATATTCAGTATTACACTGTTGTTGAAAAGAATAAGAGCGGTTTGGATAGCCCTCAACTGTGGACTGCAGAATACTGTGTCTACTTCTTCAGGATTATCTATTTTTACAAGTGTCTCTCCAGGATCAAAATTCCTTATAGGAGCTTTATTATAGTCTTCTCTGTACATATATGCCTTATTTGAACTGCACCAGCCAGGTCTCTCAATATCAACCTCAGCATGTCTGATTATATATATTTTTGGACCACCAAATACATTCTGAGGAAGTGAGATCAGAATGAAGGAGAAAAGGATGCAAATTTTATATATCAAAAGCGTCATGGGATAGTTTTAGTTTATGAGCCTCTGCAAGTTTAGGAAGTATTGTCTCCTTCTTCTTCTGAAAATATTGCATGCGTTTTAAAATCTTGTCAAGAATTTTAACCGCACTCTCAATATACACACCTTTATTTAGCATCACGCACTCTGCACGTTGAGCCAAAGCAGCGTCCGTAATCTCCGATCTGGTTGGAACACCTTTTTTAGCAAGAGTTTCCAATACCTGGGTAGCCCAAACTTCTGGTATATGAGCAGCTTCACATACCCTTAAAATTTCTTCCTGAATAGTAGCAAAATTCTTCCAGCCTGTTTCAATGGCTAAATCACCACGGGCTATCATAACTCCTATAGGATAAGATTGCATTGCCCTTAAAAGTATTGCAGGTAAGTTTCTGAAACCTTTTTGCGTTTCAATTTTTAATATCAGACCTAAACTCTTTCCATATTTACTTATCTCATCCAGAAACTGCTGAACATCCTTTTCATCATTTACAAAGGATAAATTTACTGTATCAGCATTTAATGCAACGAACTCCAGATCTTTCCTATCCTTATCCGTCAAACCACTAGTTTTCAGATTACTCTTAGGAAGGTTGATTCCTTTATCAGCTCTTAATTTGCTCCCTGTATCTCCAGCATACAATATCTTTATTACTAATTCCCCCTCCCTGACATTCTCGATTACTCCTTCTATTTTTCCATCATCAAAAAATATAGGTTCGTTCTTTTTAACAGAATTAAATATTTCGGGGAGGGTGCAGGAGATATGGGCGAAGTCAGTTATTTTTCCCTGTTCGTTAAAACGAGTTGGTTCACCGGGTATCGAATCCCTTGTAAGAATAAGTTTATCCCCAGTAAATAATGTGATATATTGTTCAATTGGTAATAACTCCCCAACATAACTCTTCTCTTCCTCTGTTTCCTTTGCTTTTTCAACCGTAAGCTCAATCCCCGAACTAATATACGCTGAATCGCTGCACAGACCCCATTTGCCTTTTTCTTGTTTTTTTTCTATAATGATTTTACATTTTTTATTTCGCGTATCAGTAAACCGGATAATACTACCCCTCTTGATTTTTTTAATCAAGGCTTCACTGACCGGGAGAATTGCATCTGCAGTTTTATCAGGAGCAGGAGTGTCCGGCGGAGCTATCCAGAGTTTTGATGGTTTTATTACATTGCCCAGCAAATCGTGTTCAGGTTTAATATGTATTACCTGTGGTCCGGAAATCATTTCACCGGTTCTTAGTTTGGGCCCTGCAAGATCCATCATTACTTTACAATTCTTCTTCAATGATTTATTTGCCCTGATAACATTGGATCTCATTTTCCCCCATGTTACAGGATTATCATGTGCACAATTAATTCTGGCACTGTTCATCCCCAGTCGTATAAGGCGGTTTATCATATTATAATCATCTGCAGTAGAGGATGGTAGTGTTACCATTATACGAGTACGTCTTTTTTTTGATTTAAACCCGAATATTTGCTGTGTGTTTTTATTAATTAGTTTCTCGCTCTTTTTAATCGAAATTATTCCTTTTTGATTTTCGATTATAGGACTTCCACTTAAGTGATTGATAATTGTCTTTATTGCCAGAAGGCTTTTCATTACATGGCCTTCAATATGGGCCAGATCAGGCAAACCCAATATCCTCAGCTTTTGCTGTAGCTCATCAATTTTGAAACCCCTGAACGCCATATAATGCACAAGGTTCATTGCATTTTCGCGATATAGTGGATGCGCTTTTTCAATTAAAGCTGAATGGGTGCTTGCCAGGGCGTTGGCTTCCTTAATTATTTCTTTAATTTGATAATTAATGGCTGATAATTTCTGTTGGTATTTCATTTTGTTCCTATATAATATTTAACATCTTTAAAATCTTTTATGAATTCAGTTGGAAAAAATTAAATTCAAATTTCCACTTTCTATTCTACTGAGAGTAATTAACCTTGTTCAAGTCAGAAGTAGTTAATATTCACTAACAACGATAAAGTAATTTATATTATCAGCAAAAGTTTAGA
>CAYLYN010000203.1:0-7871 GCA_964387565.1 uncultured Rikenellaceae bacterium
GGCCAATTTTTTTCACAAAATAATGTCTAACTTATTAATTATTAGTAGTTTAATTTAAAATCATGACTGAAAGCAAAAAGAAGACAACCAAGAAGGAAGTTGTTAAAGCAGATGAAGGTGAAGTAAAACAGCCTAAAAAAGTAAAAGCAAAACCCGTCAAAAAGATTAAGGAAACTGAGCTCCTTGAGACACAGGATGAAATTATTGAGGAGGTTGCAGAAAAAGTAACGGCAGCAGATTATGGAATGGAATCTGATGCCAGGAAAGAGAAAAAAACAAGAAAAGTCAGGGTTGAAACTGACGATGAAAAAGAGATTCAGGTAAAAGTAAAATCTGAAGTTCGGGGAACAGTTCCGGTTGAAGAATTTGACTGGGATCGTTTTGAAAGTGAAGAGCTCCGGAATTCTCCAAAGTACAAGGAGTATGAATCGCTTTATGATGAAACACTCTCAACTGTTTCAGTTGATGAGGTGGTAATTGGAACGGTTATCCAGATGACCTCACGCGAGGTTGTAATTAACATCGGTTATAAATCGGAAGGTGTCGTAAGTCTTAACGAATTCCGTTATAATCCAAATCTCAAGATTGGAGACAAGGTTGAAGTTTATGTTGAGAGCCAGGAAGATAAAAAAGGACAGCTTCTTCTGTCTCATAAGAAAGCCCGTGCAATAAATTCATGGGACAGGGTTAATGCCTCTCTTGAAAAGGATGAGATTATTACCGGTTACATCAAATGTCGTACAAAAGGTGGTATGATAGTTGACGTATTTGGTATCGAAGCATTTCTGCCAGGTTCACAGATAGATGTGAAACCAATTCGTGACTATGATGTATTCGTTGGAAAAACAATGGAATTCAAGGTTGTTAAGATTAACCAGGAATTCAAAAACGTTGTAGTATCTCACAAAGCTCTTATTGAAGCAGAACTTGAACAGCAGAAAAAAGAGATCATTGCTAAACTTGAAAAAGGACAGGTTCTTGAAGGAACCGTTAAGAATATAACCTCATATGGTGTCTTTATCGACCTCGGAGGTGTTGATGGTCTAATTCACATTACAGACCTTTCATGGGGCAGGGTTAATCATCCTGAAGAAATTGTTAAGCTTGATCAGAAACTTAATGTTGTTATCCTCGACTTTGATGATGACAAGAAGAGAATAGCACTTGGCCTGAAACAGCTGACATCTCATCCCTGGGATTCAATTGATCCTAACCTTGCTATCGGTGATAAGGTTAAAGGAAAAGTTGTGGTAATGGCTGATTACGGAGCATTTGTTGAGATAGCTCCGGGTGTTGAAGGATTAATTCATGTGTCAGAGATGTCATGGTCACAGCATCTGCGCAGTGCCCAGGAATTTCTTAAAGTAGGTGATGAAATAGAGGCAGTAATCCTTACACTCGACAGGACTGAAAGGAAAATGTCATTGGGTATCAAACAGCTTAAGTCAGATCCGTGGCAGAATATAGATGAAAAATATACTGTAGGTTCACAGCATAAGGCAAAAGTGAGAAACTTTACCAACTTCGGAGTATTTGTTGAGATTGAAGAAGGTGTTGACGGACTGATTCATATTTCAGATCTTTCATGGACCAAGAAGATCAAGCATCCTGCTGAATTTACAGCTATTGACGCTGAAATAGAGGTGGTTGTGCTTGAAATTGACAAAGAGAACAGGCGCCTGAGTCTAGGTCATAAGCAGCTTGAGGAGAATCCCTGGGACGTATTTGAGACGCTCTTTACCCTCGACTCAGTTCATGAAGGAACAGTGATGGAGGTATTTGATAAAGGTGCGGTTATTGCCCTTCCTTATGGTGTTGAAGGTTTTGTTACTCCAAAACATCTGGTGAAGGAAGATGGTCTTATGGCTAAAATTGATGAGAAACTGCAGTTTAAAGTGATCGAATTCAATAAATCTGCAAAAAAGATCATCCTTTCGCATAGCAGGATTTACGAAGATGATAAAAAATCAGCTGATGCACCGGTTAAGAAATCAGAACAGCCAACAGCCAAGAAATCAACAAGAAAACCAAAAACAAGTTCTGAAAAGACAACTCTTGGTGATATCACCCAGCTTGCAGCTTTGAAAGAAGAAATGGAAGAAAAAGCAAACAAAGCTTCCAAGAAATTGAAAAATTGATTAAATTTAGGCTGCTAAATATTTAAAACTATGGATTTCAATATTGAAAGCCGGAATAACAGCACTGTTATACAGATACAGGCAGAAAAACTTGATACTCACATTGCACCCGCACTAAAATCGGAGCTGGTTCTTGTATCAGGAAAAGGGGAAAAGAACATTATCCTCGATCTGAAAAAATGCCAGTATTGTGATTCTTCTGGTCTCAGTGCTATTTTGGTAGCCAACAGGTTGTGTAAAAATGCAGGCGGAGTATTTGTTCTCTGCGGCCTTAATGAGGCTGTGGAAAGACTTATCACAATTTCACAGCTCGATACAGTTCTGACAATTACAGGTACTGTTGAGGATGCTGAGAAAATGATTGCGTAAAGCATTTCGCTTTGCAGGGTGCTATGAAACTGACTATTCTTGGTAGTAGTTCTGCACTGCCAACTTCAGAAAGATTCCCATCCGCTCATGTGCTTAATGCACATGAGCGTTTGTTTTTAATTGACTGTGGAGAAGGAACACAGATGCAACTCAGGAAAAACAGGATCAGGTTCGGGAAAATAAACCATGTTTTTATAAGTCATCTCCATGGTGATCATATATTCGGAATTTACGGATTTCTTTCTACCCTGAGCCTTATGGGACGAAAAACTCCACTTAAGTTATATGCTCCGGAGGCATATGATAAAATACTTTTATCCCATCTGAATGACTTTGATATTCAACTTGGGTACGAAATTCATTTTACACCTCTTAAAGCTAAGGAGAAGCAATTGATACTGGATGATAAATACATTACTGTATACTCTTTTCCACTTGTTCACCGGGTTCCGGCTTTCGGATTTTTATTCAGGGAAAAGGAAAAAGAACTTAACATAAATAAAGAAAGCTTATCTCATTATAATATTCCTGTTGAACGCATACCTGCTATCAAAAAAGGGGAGGATTATATCAGACCCGATGGTGTTGTAATAAAGAATGAGGATATGACTCTGCCACCTGATAAACCTCTCTCATATGCCTATTGCAGTGATACAAGATATTTTTCCAAGATGGCTTCATATATACAGGAGGTTACAATGCTATATCATGAAGCCACCTTTGATAAAAGCAAAGATGATCTGGCAAAAATGACTTTCCATTCAACTACTATTGATGCTGCTAATACTGCAGTCAGAGCAGGGGCAGGAACACTGCTTATCGGTCATTTCTCATCCCGCTACAGAAATATTGAACCACTTGTAAATGAGGCAAGGTCAGTCTTCAGTCGAACATTTCCGGCTATTGACGGAAAGAGTTATGAAATCACAAAAGAGAATATTGACTACTGATTAAAAGATTAGCTATCTTTGAAAACATTATAAACAAAATTAGTTACCATTGCAGGAGAAAATTCTGATTCTAGATTTTGGCTCTCAGTATACACAGTTGATAGCCAGGAGGATAAGAGAGCTTAATGTATATTGCGAGATCCATCCTTTTAACAATTTTCCGTTTGCCGATAAAAGTATTAAAGGAGTAATTTTATCCGGTAGTCCGGCATCAGTACGAGATAAGAATGCCCCTGTACCGGACCTTTCAGGAATAAAAAGTCTGATACCTGTTCTGGGCGTTTGTTATGGAGCCCAGCACCTTGTCCATAATTATGGGGGTGAAGTTCAGCCTTCAAAACACAGGGAATATGGCAGAGCAAATCTTGTAAATATTGATCATAACGATCCCCTCTTCAGGGGAGTCAGCGAAGGTACACAGGTTTGGATGTCACATGCTGACACAATAACCAGTCTGCCTGAAGGATATGAAATAACTGGTTCTACAGTAGATGTCAGGGCTGGAGCTTACAAAATAAAAGGCGAACCAACCTGGGGTATTCAATTTCATCCCGAAGTATATCATACAACAGAAGGGTCGGTGATGCTAAGAAATTTTGTTACCGGGATCTGTAATTGTAAACAGGACTGGACCCCTGAATCATTTGTTGATTCAACAGTTAACAAACTAAAAAAGCAGCTTGGCAATGACAGGGTAATACTTGGACTCTCAGGTGGTGTGGACTCTTCCGTAGCAGCCTTTTTACTGCATAAGGCTATTGGAAAAAACCTTACCTGTATCTTTGTCGATAACGGGCTTCTCCGCAAGAATGAGTATTCAAGGGTAATGGAATCCTATCTTGGATTAGGACTTAATGTAGTTGGAGTTGACGCAAGCGAAAGGTTTCTGGGAGAGCTTGAAGGTGTAAGCGATCCTGAAAAGAAAAGAAAAATTATAGGCAGAGTTTTTATTGAAGTGTTCGATAAAGAAGCTCATAAAGTAAAAGACGTAAAATGGCTGGCACAGGGTACCATCTATCCTGATGTGATTGAATCAGTATCAGTAAACGGACCCTCTGCAACCATAAAGTCACATCATAATGTTGGTGGTCTCCCTGAAAAAATGCATCTTAAAGTAATTGAACCTCTCAGGCTACTTTTCAAGGATGAAGTAAGGAAAGCAGGATATGCTATGGGATTACCGGAGTATATTCTTAAAAGACATCCATTTCCAGGACCCGGTCTGGCTATAAGACTTCTCGGATCAATATCGCGAGAAAAACTGGATATGCTTAAGGAGGCTGATGAGATATTCATTGAAGCCCTGAGAAACAGAGGATTATACGATTCTGTCTGGCAGGCCGGGGTTATTTTACTGCCCGTTCAGTCGGTAGGCGTTATGGGTGACGAAAGAACATATGAGAATGCAGTTGTCCTCCGGGCTGTCACTTCAACAGATGGGATGACAGCTGACTGGTCACATCTGCCATACGAATTTCTGGGATCTGTTTCTAATGAAATTATTAATAAGGTAAAAGGCATAAACAGAGTCGTTTTTGATATAAGTTCCAAACCTCCCTCAACAATTGAGTGGGAGTAAACGTTTATTGTAAAGGATATAAATTTTTCTAATGAAAAGAACAATTAAAGAATTGTTGTTACTGGCTTCAGCTGTATTACTAGTAGCTCAATCCATTTCAGCGCAGGTACTAAATGAGCAGACTTTCAAGATTGGAAGGACGCTCGGACTGATTGAATCATTCTATGTCGATACTGCCCAGATGGACAAGCTGGCAGAGAAGGCAATAGTGGAGATTCTTAGAAACCTCGACCCTCATTCGACATACATATCAGCTAAGGATGTTAAGGATATGAATGAACCTTTGAATGGTAATTTTGAGGGTATCGGAATCCAGTTTAATATACTTCGCGACTCAATTATAGTTATTGAACCCATGTCAGGAGGACCTTCAGAAAAGGTAGGCCTTAAATCAGGAGACCGTATTCTGACAATAGATAAGGAAAAGGTTAATGGAATAGGCATATCTACTGCAGGAGTACGAAGCAGATTGATGGGGCCTAAAGGAACCAAAGTGAATATTTCTGTATACCGTAAAGGAGAGAAGGATATTCTGGATTTTAACATAATCCGTGACAAGATTCCAATTTACAGTCTCGATGCAGCATATATGCTCAATAAAGAGACAGGATATATTAAACTTAACAAGTTTGCAGCAACAACTGAAAAGGAGTTTTCATCTGCCGTTGACAGTCTCAGAAGAAATAATATGCAGAACCTCATTCTGGATCTCAGGGGAAACGGAGGTGGATATATGATGGCCGCCACTCAGATAGTTGAAAAATTCTTTTCAGATCAGAAGTTGCTGGTTTATCTGACCGGGAGAAAAACTCCACGCCAGGATTACAAATCAAAAGGATCAGGAAATCTATCCTCTGCAAGAGTTATAGTACTTACTGATGAGAATTCGGCATCAGCAAGTGAAATCCTTTCGGGAGCTCTGCAGGATTGGGACCGGGGTATAATAATGGGTCGCAGAACCTTTGGAAAAGGACTTGTTCAGAATGGATTCTATCTCACTGACGGATCGATGATCAGACTTACCATAGCAAGGTATTATACACCAACCGGAAGATCCATTCAAAGCCCTTATGACGGTGGCTATGATAAATACATTGAGAATTTCTATAAAAGATATACTGATGGAGAGATGATTAGTGCTGACAGTGTTCATATGCCTGATTCACTTAAATATAATACTCTTGTAAATAAGCGTGTTGTATATGGTGGCGGAGGTATTATGCCTGATGTTTTCGTGTCAGTTGATACTACTTATAACTCTACATATTTCAGAAGGCTTGCAGCTAAAAATGTGTTGAATTTATTTGCACTGGAATATTTTGATCAGAACAGGAACAAGTTAACATCGAACTATCGGTCCATTAAGGATTTCAAAGACAGATTTCAGTTTTCTCCCGAGGATATTAAATCTTTCATTGAAAAGGGAGAGTCAGAGGGAGTCAAATACGATGAAGCTCAATATAATATTTCAAAGGATGAGATTCTCCTGATTCTTAAGGGACTGGTGGCCGCCAATATGTGGCAGATATCTGAATATTACCAGATAATAAACCAGAATGATAAGGTGATAGATAATGCTCTTAAAGTCATATCAGATAAAACCAGGTACAATACTATTCTTGGTTATAAATAATACCGGTTAGAAACAATCGATGAAATTTGTTGCAAAGACCCTCTATGGACTTGAACAGGTTCTTGCAGGAGAAATTTCCGGTCTGGGTGGTTCAGAAGTGAAGACTGCCAACAGGGCTGTTCTCTTTGAAGGCGACAGATATCTCCTGTACAGAGCCAATTATTGCACCAGAACGGCTCTTTCGTATCTCATGCCTGTTACTGATTTCAGAATCCGATCAAAAGAAGATCTGTACAAAGGTTGTACAAAGGTCAGCTGGGAACAATATTTGAATGAAGACATGACATTTTCAGTTGTTCCGGTTGTCAACTCAAAGCTCTTTTCTCACACCGGTTATGCAGGTCTCGTTGTAAAGGATGCAATAGCAGATTATTTCAGAAAGAGAAGCGGGAGGAGGCCATCTGTAAGTCCCAATGATCCTGATCTCCTGGTAAATCTGCATCTGAGTGGCGACAGGGTAACCCTGTCTCTTGATTCTTCTGTTATTCCGCTCTTTAAGAGAGGCTACAGGCTGGAACAGACCGCTGCCCCTTTAAATGAAGCACTGGCTGCAGGGATACTTCTGATTTCCGGATGGAATGCGCAGTCTGCATTACTCGATCCTATGTGCGGCTCAGGGACTATACCGATAGAAGCTGCCATGATAGCATGTAAGATTCCTGCTGGCAGGTTCAGAAAATCATTCGGATTCCAGAAATGGAAAGATTATGATGAAGCTCTTTTCCTCAAGGTAAAAGATGATTCAGATAGTGAAATAACTGAATCGCCGGTAAATATTTATGCAAGTGATATTTCTTCTGATGCTGTAACTCTTGCAAAAACCAATATCAGGAGAGCAGGACTTGAAAACAGTATCAAAGTGCAGATCTCTGATTTTAAAGATCTTAAGTCTATTGATGATAAGGTTGTTGTAGTGATAAATCCACCATATGGAGAGAGGCTCGATCCGGAGGATCTTGATTCCGTTTATGGTATGATAGGATCGACACTTAAACATAATTTTAACGGGAATCATGCATGGCTGATTACATCAAACAGGGAATCGCTAAGGAAAGTCGGGTTAAAACCTTCAGAAAAGCATACTCTTTTCAATGGAGCTCTCGAATGTATCTTATTGAAATATGATCTTTATCAGGGTTCACGGAAAGCAGGACCGCATTGAAATCGTCTGAAAAGGGTTGTTAGTCACAAAATATACTATG
>CAYLYN010000204.1:0-7856 GCA_964387565.1 uncultured Rikenellaceae bacterium
ACAAGATCCTTGTTGATACCGTATCGTTATCGGCCATAATTGAAAAGGGGATTCTGACTTCATTAAAGGATAAAACCAGCGGTGAAGAATTCATTGAAAATCCGGATACAAAAACCTTCAGGGCCATCCAGCTTTTATACAGGAACAATGAAATTGTAAATATTAATGAAGAGAAGTTTGGCAGTACGGAGACTTTTCAGATTTCTGATTCCATGGCAGAAATCAGGTTTAACAGCTGGGACGGTGATGCTGTCATAACAGTTACAGCAGATAATCAGACCGGAGATCTTGTTATAGAACCTTCTGCATATTCATCGCGTCCCGGGGTGCTGGCATGCAGATGGAATATCACCGGCATCAAGCCGTCGCTTGACCTCGTCGCCCCACTGTTCCAGGGTGTAAAACTTAAACTCGATGATCCGCTGGTAAAAAACAGCCGGTGGGCCTGGCCTTTTGCCTGGGAGGCAGGATTAGCAATATTACAGTCAGCTAAGGGCGGTTTCTGGATTCATACAGAGGATAACCAGTACAGGTTCAAAGCACTCCAGACCGGGAACAAAGATGAGTCAAATGTTATCGGATTTGACAGTGAGGCTTATGGTCCGATAGACGATAACCTGAGTGCAGGCGGATTATCCTGGCGTTTAAATACTTACGTGGGCGACTGGAAGGTACCAGCCGAGAAGTACAGGCAGTGGTACTGGAAAGCATATAACCTTGAAGCTGAGGAAAACCTGAGAGAAAAATGGATTAAGGATGTGAATTTTGCAATTTCATGGTGTCCAGGTGATCCTGCAATACTCGATGCCCTGGCAAAGAAGATCTCACCTAAAAAGGTATTGCTTCATTTTCCAAACTGGCGAACTGATGGTTACGATGAGAATTATCCAACTTTTGTCCCGAGTGACAGTGCAAAAGCATTTATAAAAAAGGGACAGCAGATGGGATTCAATGTTATGCCTCATTTTAACTCTATTGATATGGATCCCTCTAATCCTGTATATACCAAGGTAAGGGATTTTCCATACAGGTCGGTTGAGACAAAATCACTTCAGGGATGGAGCTGGTATAACAGGAGAGTGATCGGAGTCCCTGAATCGAATACAAACAGGCTTGGCAACCGCGACAAAAAAGTAATGGTGAAGATCCATCCCGGATTAAGCATGTGGCGGTCAATCCTGGGGCAAAATATGCTCAAACCTGTCCAGGATCTTTCGTTAACAACAGTATTTATTGATGTTACATTATGCATCTGGAACATACATAACTGTCTGGTTGAGTCGATGCCACCGACAGAAGGAATGAACAAGCTGATCAGGCATGTATCGGAGCTTGGCCCGGGACTTGTTGTGGGAGGTGAAGGATTAAATGAGATCACTGCCCAGCGACAATCATTTGCACAGGTACATCTTTTCAGAAGCTCACAGGATTCTATTGAGGGACTTGAAAGAACAGGTGGCTGCAATCTGAACGAAATACTGTTTGGAAAGCTGGTCAGGACGTTCGGGTACTCCGGGCTTGCCGGGAAGGATAAGAACCAGGAGACAAGGATGCAGCTTCATGTTGAACATGGAGCAATGCCGACTATTACAATTAACTCAGCCGAGGAGATTATAAATCCAAACCAGGCAGTTAAGAGAATGATTGAGTTGGGGAATGGTTAGCCCCCGGGGGGGGTTGAAAAATCTGTTTTTAACCACAAAGTACACAAAGTTCTCACAAAGAACACAAAGCTAAAGCATTGATTACTATCTCTTTGTGACCTCTGTGTCCCGTCCCGATAGCTATCGGGAGCTATCGGGATTCTTTGTGACCTCTGTGGTTAATTGATTTTGACTTTTTCAATACCCCCAACCTTTTGCAATCCCTTAAGTCAACTAAAAAGGTCTTAAGTTGTCTGCAATGGGATTTAGTGGTATAATTCCAAAGGATATCTTCCAAATTTATGTACTGTCTCTATTAAAGCCATAGCGTTCTCCAAAGGTATATCGTCGTGGAGGCTGTGATCGGTGGCAATTATATATCCACCTCCCGGAGCTCCAATCTTCAGGCATTCCAGAGTCTCCCTGATAACATCCTCAGGAGTACCTGTGACCATGGTTGTTTTGTTGTTTACATTACCGATAGGACATATCTTCCCTTTATACAGTTGTTTGATCTTTGCAAGGTCCATCGAAGCAGCTTTCTCAACCGGATGATAAGCATCTATTCCTGTATTCACAAGGTCGTCGAGTATTTCCCACAGGTTACCGTCATTATGCATGATAACAGGTACTCCATATGACTTTAAGCCTTTTACAAGCTTATCAAAAGGTCCGATAAAAAACTCCCTGAACTGGTCAGGTGAAATAAGCAATCCATCAGTTCCACCCCAGTCATCAGATATATGAAACAGGTCCACACCCCCGGTTTCAAATGCCAGCTTTGCTGATCCAAGAGCCCATTCAACAAATGCATCATTCATCTCGTGAACGAGATCAGGATCCATAAAAAGCGACATCGAAAGCGTCTCAAAATCCATAAGGTACCAGCTCATCATCGTGAAGGGACCCAAAAAACCGGCAGCTATTGCCAGATCCTTGTCATTAGCAGCAACTGCCTCACGCAGGATCTTTAACCTGTGCGGAGCATCAACAGCAGGCATCTTATATTTCACCCAGTCTTCGCGGCTCTTCACAGGTGTTTCAATCTGAGCTATTATCGGCCAACCGTTCTTTTTATATGTTACCCCCCATTCATCTTTATAAATCTCATTCAGTGAATGTGGCTCATCCTCAATACCGCAAAAACCATTTACAGGAGCCCATACAACATCGAGTCCCATCCTGGCAGCCATTTCAACCTGGGTCTTTCCTTCATACAGTACTGTATTATAACCCATTACCTCCTTCTGCAATTTCAGGCTGAACAGGTATTCCCAAAGCGGTACCCTGTCGGGAGTACCACCTTTGAGAGCTGTTAAAATGCGTTCTTTTGAAGTCATAAATTCCAGTATTTCATTTAATAATTTCCATATGATCGTAAACTTTCCAAATCGGAATAAAATTACCAGGTATTCTACTTCACAATAAACCCACCCTAGCCGTCAACCTATAGGTAGTTTTATGGCAGGAAATAATGGTATAAGTTTCCCCTCCTTTTGAAGGAGGGGTGGCCGCAACATAATAATAATTAATGTATTGTAAAGTCAGTTTGCGGCCGGGGTGGTTGATTTGTCGATTTTCAGTCAAACTTGTTTGTTACTTAAAACTTTCCTTATTTCACCTTTTAAATATTCAGGTTCCTCAAATACAAATCTGTTTTCAAACCTCAATACTGTAAATCCAAGGCTCTCCAGATATTTATCCCTGTTCTTATCTGACTGTATCTTATGATATTCACCGTGGGGATCACCGTCAAGTTCAATAATAAGCTTTTCTGAGGGACAACAGAAATCAACAATGTATCTGCCAATACTGTATTGTCTTCTGAATTTTTGTCCATCCAGTTTTTTGGATTTTAACAAATCCCATAAGGCAACCTCAGCTGATGTAGACCTCTTTCTGAGCGATGCTCTGAAAGATTTTAATTCTTTTCGGTTGAAGAGGTTATTATTCAACATAGATCTAAAGATAGTAAGAAACAAATAAATCAACCACCCCGGCCGCAGATTTTCATTGCAACATATTAACGATCAGCGTACTGCGGCCACCCCTCCTTCAAAAGGAGGGGAGACTTTTTTACCTCCAACTTAAATAAAATATTCTTAGGTTGACAGCTATGCCTTTAGACCCTCCCGGGAGGGGAACTCTTTTCTTCAATCCTTGTAACTTTTCAAAATGACATCAATCCTTTTCATCATCTCCATCATTGACCGGCCATTGTGATATGGACATTTCCATGGATCTATCTTCCAGTCGTTACGGTAGTATGGGGAAGGATCATCAGGTGGTTCAACAAGAAAAGGAACTCCAAGCCTGTTAAGTTTGGTATACCACTCTCCTCTCTCATGATCGATCAGGAATGTATTTATAAAATTCCATGAGAGCTTCACTGTATTCCAGTATTTCTCATCTTTTGTAAGTTCAAATGCATTCATGAATCCTACAAGGGTTTCGGCCTGCTGCCACCAGTGCTTGTTTGTTTTAACATGACTGCCAAACCGGGTTGATTCGAGGAAGAGCCCTCCGTCTTTATCAACTGCGACACGTTCTGTATTATCAACCATTTTTACAGCAACGGAGCGCATCCTTTTAATGATATCTTCATTTCCCAGTATCTCTGCGGCCTCCCAGAGAAGCCATGAGCCTTCAATATCATGTCCGAATGAACAAATACCCTTTGAGGAATCAGCTTCATTGAATGCTTCATCAAAAAAGATCCCGAAATGTCCTTCCTTCCTGATTATTTTATCAAGAAACAGGTACATAAGTTCTGTAAGTCTCTTTTTTACTGCCTCATCCTTCCATACTTTGTAAAGAGCTGCCCATGCTTCAAGCACATGAAGATGAGTGTTCATCGATTTAGGCTCATTATTGTCGGCCATACGGTTTTCACCATAAATATTCCAGTTGCGGGTAAATGATTCCCGATAACCCGGGTTATCAGGATCTTTAGCCTTTTCTTCCAGAAGGTGAAAAAAGACGGTAATTTTTTTCAGAATATCTTCAGTCTTCCTGAATTCATAATATTTACAAAGAGAGTAAAGAACAAAGGCCTGGGCATAGGTATGCTTGATATCGTTTGCAACGTTATTGGAAGATGTAAGTTCCATATAGTATCCGCCATATTCCTGATCCTCAAAATCTTCAGTTATAACCCTGTATGCTTTGTCAGCAACAGCAGCATATTCAATATTTCCGTCAGGCATAGCGGCTGCTGAGAATGTCCAGAGAATCCTTGCATTAAGGACGCTTGTTTTATTAGCGCTGAGAACCGGTTTATTATTAAGATCCACCGCACCATAGAAGCCATGACCTTCCTTTTCGACTCCGTACTTCATCCAGTAAGGAAGGATATTATTGTGAAGCTCGTTATGGAAGAAGCTTCTGTGTTGTTTTAGTTCGTTAAATAGTAAGCTCATCTCTTTTATTTATATTTAAAGTATAATGGCACGGAGGCGCAACGGCGCAATGGCACACAGGGTTACCATGAACCAACTAACTTATACGTCTCGATAGAATTCTTTCCGACCTTCAAATTAAAAGATTTTCCACTCAGGCCAGTATCTTTTTCATTTTCCTCAATAAGGCTTGTACTGTAAAGCTTTTTAAATGGCATAAACATTTCGAGTTTAACATTTTGCTGTGTTCCGCTCATGTTTGTCATTCTGAAAGTAAGGGAACCGTCATCCTCACTCTTTTTGAAAGCGGTAAGCAGGATCATTTCTTCACCGGTTGTGATGAAACTATTATGTTCACTAATAGTTTTATTATCTCCTTTAACGGGATCCAGTACAGAATAAAGCTGGTTCTGCCCCTGCTTACCAGAACGGAATCCATGCTGCCAGCCCGGTTCATGAACGTACAGGGAGAATGAAAAATGATGATCACCAAGCTGGATATAATCATTCCCTTCCCAGTGACAACTTTTTCGTGATGCCATCAGAATAGGCTGAATAAGTGTTGATTCAGCCGGTAGAGGAGTAGGATCAAGATAATCGAAAGCGATTACACTTGAACTAAGAGTTGCACCTAAGTTTTCATCCGACGCGTTTACCCAGTCAACCAGAGTCCTCGGATGAATAAGACTGCACTCTGTTGTGTACATATGTCCTGCAGCACCTTTTAGCTCATCTTTTCCAACCTCCACCACTCCCATCGGAACTTCATAGGTAATTTTTGGAGAGGTCATTTTTAAGGGGAAAGCAGCCCTGAATTCCCTGTAAAGTACTCCTTCCCAGTTCTTTATGTCTATTTCAAAATCAATTCTTTTGATCAGGTTATAAATGATTATTGTCTCTTCCACTACAGCATGTCTTACAGGTTGCCGGTATCTGAATGAAGTAAAAACAGGTCCGTCATTTATTTTTTCCCATTTTGTATCATAGTAACCTGTTTTATCATAACCCACCATTGTTGGCTGCTGGATATCAGCAAATTCACCGGCTCCATTTCCGACAGACTGCATTGAAAAAACCTCACCCAGGGTAAATTTTGAAGGATCTGTAACCTCCCGGCCAAGCGTTTTATCAAAAAGTCTTTCAATTCCACCTCTGCCAAAACGTATTGAAAAATACTGGTTTTCAAACTCAGGAACAAAAACTTCAGAATGGTCATCTTCGGCTTCTCTGACAGGATTGACATAAAATGTTTTATAACCTACTGAAGGGACTTCATCAGCTATAAATGAGACTGTAACAGATTCGAGAGACCCGTCTTCATAATATTTATGTCCGGTAAGCTGACTATTAATCTTTTTATTGTCAAAATCTGTAATTGCAACTCCTTTTGCTTCACCCT
This sequence comes from uncultured Rikenellaceae bacterium, assembly GCA_964387565.1. Classification (GTDB taxonomy): domain Bacteria; phylum Bacteroidota; class Bacteroidia; order Bacteroidales; family VadinHA17; genus LD21. The sequence goes on from CAYLYN010000204.1 coordinate 6,441, forward strand.
TGATGAAACTGCAATCGAAGCTGACCGGATCATCTCTTTTCCAGTTCAAACCGTTGAATACAACAAGTGGAATGCCTGCCTGTGTGAAATTTATTTTTGATGATATCCTGTTCAGGGCCTTGTCAAGCAGTAGTGTTGCATCCTGCCTGGACTTGACAAATTTACTTAAGAACAGACGATCTGTAATTTCTCCTCCTTTGCCTCCCCATCCATGGTCGGGATATATCTTTGCCTCCCATGCTTCATCAAAAGCAGCCTTATCATAGTTTCTGAAGCTTCCCTCAAGCAGACTGTTAATTGCACCAAATTTTTCGGCATCAGGCAGGAGTATATCGGCTTCACGGCTGGCTGTAACAGCATAATGATGGGATGGTCCGTGGATATAAAGCCATACAGCAGGACGCTCACCTGAGATCGGTTTTATTCTGGTTGAATATTCTCTGATTACATTGAGACAGGTATTCAGGTTCCCATATTTCAGAGGAGGAAGGTTCACCTTTGTCTTTTCTCCATTTTCATTTTCAATAACTTTGATGCTGTTCCACAGAGCCATAAAAGGATCACAATTCTTTACAGGTTTCTGGTCCCATATGAATTCATAATTGAGAAGAGCAGGAATTATAACTCTCTTTGACTTTTCATCATAATACTTTCCCCAGAATAGGACCTCCTCAGCCATCTGCTTAATACCTGCTTCGCTCTCCTTTCCAAGTATATTGTAAAAATCGATATAATGTCCGGAAGAAAACATTGTAACTTTTGAATTATCAGGACTATACCAGTCAAAAATACCTTTCTCATGACGGCTTACAAACATATTTTTAACTCCCGATTTTGCAAGAATCTGCGACATCTGCAGAGTCCGGCCAGGTACATCCGAGTTGTAATAGGTATCAGATTTATAGCCGTTAAAATTATCGCTCAGCCATTTTTTTCCGAGGTAGAGTTGCCTAATCAGCGATTCACCGCTAAACATTTCTTCGTATGGCTGGGTGTAGGTTGCACCTATAAGTATCCGACCTTCATCAAGACCTTTCTGTATCTCACCTTTTTTATGGGGATGACGGTTAAGGTATTCAGTAATAATTGAAGTCTGCTCAATATCCATTTTGAAGGAAGGATCGTCCTTAAGTCTTTTCAGATAAGGTGTAAGCCAGAGTGTATCACGCATTATTACACATTTCTCTACTTCATCTACCCATCCGAGGTCCTGGTGTGTAGTGATCGAGAGAAGTATTTCTCCTTTGGAAGCCACTGAAGAAGAAATTTCTTTAAGCAGCTTATAAGTGTCATTATTACACTTAAAAACAGGATTACTATTTTGAGAACAGACTGATAATGTGAGTATTAATAGTAAACCTGATACAATATTTTTTTTCATCATAAACTATTACATTAATTTTTTTAACCACAAAG
>CAYLYN010000205.1:0-7796 GCA_964387565.1 uncultured Rikenellaceae bacterium
CGGGAACCTTTTCAGTACAATGTGGATAACGCAATCAGCCTGTCCAACCATTTCCATCACCCACGAATAACTGCAAATCCCGCAGATCATTGATCATGAGGGATTTGGGTTATACGATGTTGTTCTTTAAGCCCGCAGGAATTTCCAAATAAGACTTCTGATTTGGGAAGCATCAACAAAACTTTGGGAAAAACCATAAACCCGTTTCGATGTTCTGGCCGTAAATTGGTTTTACAATTGATGCCATTTAAATCTTATAGTCATGAAACGGATCATTTTATCTTTCATCATTTCGGGAGTATTGCTGTCATTATCTGCGCAGAGCACGCAAAAGGCTGAATGGAAGACATATCTCGATGGTTATCATATCGAAAATATTACCGATGCAGGTGACTGTCTTTGGATGACAGAAGGGCGCGGTATAATAAAGTTTAAAAAGCTTACAGGGAACACGCTGTATTACAATGTAGATAATCTGGAGGTATCACCTGACGATTATTTCACTTCAATTATTACATCGATCGCGTGTGATGACAATGGGTTGCCATGGGTTGGAGCGAGATTTACCGGAGTATTGGGCATGAATGAAGATAAAGAATGGATATTGCTCCCTCCTGCAAACGAGGAACAATTCAGGAATTGGGGTAACGTGATTTTTCTGATTGCCAGAAATGATTTTGTATGGACATCGGCGGCAGGATTTACTAATTCTCTGCCTATGCTTGCAAGATACCAGGGATCTGCAACAGAGACTATTATGTTGGACAGTCCGATTGCCTCCATGACTGAAGATAAAGATGGGAATCTCTGGCTGGGGAGAATTGATGGCGGAACATTCCTGGGACATGACCATTATGAATCTCTTGCAAAATATGACGGTGAGAGCTGGACGACTTATAATTCTCCACTCGAACTGGGACCTCCTCCTTTTGGAATTACCAACATTACATTTGATGACCAGAACAACATTTGGATGATTGGAGGATTCGGTCTTCTGGACAATGGAGAAACTAAACTGATTAAATTCAATTATTCGGAGTGGCAGGTTTTTGATCTTCCTGCAGAGGCGCATATCTGGTCTCTTGCTCTTCAGGATGATACCGTAATGTGGCTCGGGACATCACAAGGATTAATGAAATTCAGCAATCAGCAATGGACTGTTTTTGACACCGGTAATTCAGGGCTGCCCTCCAACTATATCAAATCCGTTGTTGTTGACAACAATGGAACTAAATGGCTGGGCACCAATGCAGGACTTGTTTCGTTCAACGGAATGGATATTGATGAAGGGCTTGCTGTAATCAACGGAAACGGAATAACACTCTCAGTCCCTTTCAACTCAGATATTGCTAAAGAGATTGAATTGTTCCCAAATCCGGCTCACGATTACATAACCATTAAGACACCTGATGAATTTAGAAGCTCGACGATTGAAGTTCTAAATACCCGGGGGGAAATACTGAAAACTATCAGAATGAGTAGTATCCAAACCCTGCTTGATGTCAGCCAATTCCCTTCCGGTATTTACCTGGTCAAAATCCAATCAGGCACTTACTGCGTTCTGGAAAAAATTGTCAAACAGTAATATGGCATAAAACATCTTATCAGTCTTATTTTCAGGAAAGTGACCAGATTACTTATATGGTACGTATTAAAAACAGAATATCAAACCATCTGAATCAATATCTCCGATCCTTTTTTTCGGGATAATAGTCTGAATTTTATTTGGTTATATTCGTTAAAACTATTTAATTTTATTGATAATTCGACTTATTAAATGGGAACCGTTATGAATTCCATCCCGACAGATCAGCAAATCATAACCAGGGTTAATTATTTATTGTTCGATAGATTTGATGCATCAGAGAGAGAGATGAGAAAATTCCATTTTAAAACGCAAATGGGTTTTCTGGGAGGTATGATTATTTGTCTTATTGAGGCTGCCATAGGTAATGTCCCTGTTATCGGATATTTCGGGTTAACCGGAATTATTTACGGCTTCCTGGTGCTTGTTATCTACTTTTTTGTAAAGCAGGTCAGGTATTTAATGCTGGTAAAAGATCTTGGTCTGGAGGTTATTGTATTTTATTTCACGTACATTACCGGAGGCCTTCTGACTTGCGGGGGAATAATTCTCGTAGGGATCATACCTGTCCTGGGTTCACTTAGCTTCAAAAATAAACGCTGGATAATACTTGTCTTTTCCTCCTATTTTATTTCTGTAATTTACCTTGCTGTGGCAGATAACCAACTGCCTGGAAAGGATTTAATCCCATCGGACTGGAACCTGATCTTTTACGCCGTAACATTACTGATCACAACGATAGTATTCTTTGTATTTGCCTTATTGGCCCAACAGATTTATACCAACCTGGAACGAAGAGAAGCTGAACGGCAAAAAGAGATCAGCGATGCAAAAACCCGGCTTTACACCAATATCACTCATGAATTCCGCACACCTCTGACAGTTATCCTGGGTATGGCTGATTCGGTAAAAGCTAACCATCAGAAGAACATTCCAGGGAAAATGGATACGATTATCAAGAACGGTAAAAACCTGCTTCAGCTTGTAGACCAGATGCTTGATCTGAGCAAACTTGAATCGGGCCGGATGTCTGTAAATAAAATAAGCGCCAACATTATTCCTTTCCTGAAATATGTTTTTCAACTACAGGCGTTTTATGCCGAGGAAAAAAATATTTCATTGCGGTTTTTTTCTGAAAGTCAGGCATACGAGGTTGAATTTGACCCTGAAAAGTTAGCCTCGATTGTTTCCAACCTTTTAAGCAACGCTATAAAATTTACTCCCGACGGCGGACAGATCAGCATGAAAGTCTACCGTAAAGATGAAAATATCTGCATGGAAGTTAAAGACAATGGCATTGGAATTCCGCTGGAAAAACAGGAAACCATTTTCGACAGGTTCTACCAGGTAGATGGAGAAACGACACGAAAGGAAGGCGGTGCCGGAATTGGACTTGCGATAACAAGGGAACTGGTGCGCCTTCTTGAGGGCTCGATAGATGTAAGAAGTAATCCCGGAATTGGAACCGTTTTTACAGTTAGGCTGCCATATGTTCCTGTCCCGGATAAATTGAAGAGTGTCTCAGACATGACAGAAGAGCGCGAAGATCAGGCAAATAATGCCGATTCGGATGATTTAATGCAATTCAGCACCCAGGATCACCAGCGATTATTGATTATTGAAGACAATCCCGATGTAGTTGGATATTTGCAGGCCTGTTATCAAAATCATTTTTCGATTAAGACAGCAAAAGACGGAACGGAAGGTTATCTGCTGGCATTGAATGAAATACCTGATATAATTATCAGCGATGTAATGATGCCGGAAATGGATGGCTTCGAACTGTGCAACAAACTTAAGAATGACTACCGGACCAGCCATATTCCGATAATACTCTTAACTGCAAAAGCTGATATCCCGTCACGAATTGAGGGTTTGGAAACAGGAGCCGATGCATATATAGTAAAACCTTTTAACCAGCGGGAATTGCTGGTAAGGATGCAAAAACTACTGGAATTAAGAAGGAAACTCTTCAGCAGGTACACCATTGGGAACAGCCTGGAATCTTCCAGCGATCCGGTTATCCAGAAAGAAGACTTGTTTTTTAAAAAGCTGAACGAAATAATTCAGAATAATCTTGGTGACGAGCTCTTCAATATCCAGGTTCTCTGCATTGAAATGGCAATGAGCAAATCGCAACTGTACCGGAAATTCAGCGCACTCACCAATATGTCAGCTGCCAGGTATATTCGCACATTGCGCATGAAGAAGGCAAAAGAACTGCTTCAAACCACATCGATGAACATTACCGAAGTAGGATACGCAGTTGGCATGAAAAGTGTATCGGTTTTCAGTAAATCATTCAAGGAGGAGTTCGGGTACAACCCGACTGATTTTGTACATCAGAAGAAAACAACCGGAGAAGCAGGATAGATTCCCTAGAATCCTCCTTTCCCGAAAAATTCTTTCCATACACTGAATACCCTGTATATCCTGTTCGGGATAAATCAACAAACTTCCGGGAGAAACCGACAATCCTAAACCGATTATTCAATATAATTTGGATCATGTAATAACTTCTAAATCAAAGAATCATGAAACGAATTATCTTCTTGCTGATCGGAATTCTGACGTTCAGTCTGGCATGTCAGAAAGAGGTTGTCGAAACCGACAACGGACTGGAATTCACCCTCAAATGTGCAAAAGCTGAGAAAACAAAGACTTTTTACATCAGAAGCCACGTAGAAGCAATCCCTGATTCTAACTCACCGCTTACCCTGTGTACTCCGACTGAATATGAAATCGAATTACCTGGAAGCGGTTGGGTAAGCGGGCACAAAGACATGTTTGGCAAATTTATTCAGGACGAAAGTCTCTTCGTAAGGGATTTTTGTGAGTTCAGTCTTACCGCTGAAGGTCCTGTTATATACAGCCACGCTAATGTTGAAATCACAGGAGCCAGCGGGGTTAAGATTTTTGTCGAAAATCATACATGGATCAATGCGGCAACTGGCGAAATTACAGGGTATAATGAAATTAAGGGAGGAACAGGCAGGTTTGACGGAGCATACGGACAAGCAGATATGTTAAATGCCACTATGGATCCTGTTACCGGAATTGCGAGCTGGGATGAGGAAGGCTATATTACCATACTGATAAAATAAAACAGAAGTCAGTCTCCCTTAAGACTGGTGTGAATTCAGTGATTTTGATCCCAGAGCTCCGGTATCAGCTGCTCGGTCTGATCGAATCTTCAGAATCGTCACCATTCCCGTCATCCCCAATAAACCAAAATCCCGCAGATCATTGATCATGCGGGATTTGCGTTTTGAATTAGCGCATAATTATATATATTTCGGGATAATATCACCAGCTATTAATAAAGAATTGCGGCATGTCTGGTCAAATTATTAAAGCTTTTTTTGATCGTTTTAAGGAACTTCCCCTATACGTCTGGGATGGTTTATATGAAATTGGAGAAACTGTACAATTTAAAAGCGATGAAGTACTTAAAGAAACAGGAACCACAGCTCATTACCTTTACTTTATTCTTAAAGGTAGTGGCGGTGTCATTTTATTCAACAAGAACTCTTATGTCTGTACAGATATATTGTATGAAGGAGAATTTTTCGGTGAGTTTTTGTCATTTTTAACTCAAAAACCGACTCCACATGAATTAATATCTTTTGAGAATTCTACCATGTTAAGGTTTGGTCGTAAAGAACTCTATGAATATTATGACAGAAGCGGATATTCAAATGAAATCTTACAAGCCGCACATCTGGGTCTGTATATCGATAAGTTAACCCAGCAGATGAATCTTTTATCAATGTCAGCAGAAGAACACTATAAACTGCTTATGAAGGAAAGGCCATACATTTTAAAGAATGTGCCTCAAAAATACATTGCTTCATTCTTAGGCATAACAGCACAAAGCTTAAGCCGTATAAGGAAGAATATTTATTAACATTTGTTAATTGTAGCTTCATTCATGCGACGTAATTTCGACTATCAATGAATATTACATCTGCATGAAATTTCTGAAAACGAAAACTGCTCTTTTTATTATTGCCATCTTATTCTCAACAGGACTGATCTTTGCGACTCTCCAATTACCATATTTGTTTGATAACTGGATTCAGCATGCGTTTAACTTTCCAGGCTTTGACCAGGCCTCCTCTACTCTGCAGATGAGTAAAGCTGATTTATATTTTCAGTATTTACATATTGAGACAATTGGACTTGTTAGCCTGATAATCACCTTTCTATTGGTGATCCTCGGATTAGTAACAAATAAACTTAACCTCTCGGTATTAGGTGCCGTAGCCCTATTTGTTCCGATTTTTGGTCATTTTACAGTAACGATGTTCTTTCTTGCAGGCTTAAGCTTCCTGAGGTTCCTGTGGATCCCTTTTACTGAGTTATCCCCACTTTTCATGAGACTCGGGGATATACTCTTGATTCCAAATAACTGGATTCAGGAAATCGGCAAAGTGTTTAATGCAGACTTACAATTCCCGACAGCAGTATTCTTTATTTCTTCAGGAGTATTATTGTTCATAATTGGTGTTTACAATTGGTTTAATACCAAGTTTAATCAGGGAAATGTCGTCACAGCATGGACTTATAAAATCTCCCGTCATCCACAATACCTGGGCTGGATAATATGGTCATACGGCCTATACCTTTTACCTGTTGATGCACAGAAGAGAGTCTGGAGTTATCATGACTCATTGCCGTTACTTCTTACAATAATGATTATTATAACTATTTCGTTATTTGAGGAACTTAAGATGACCAGGAAATATGGAGATGAATACCGGAAGTTCAAAGCCCGGACGGCGTTTATGTTTCCTCTGCCCGATATCCTGAAAAAGATAATCAAGCATCCTGTTCGAATATTTTATGGAGATTATGAGCTGGATAAGAAAGGTAAGATTCTTTCTTTTATCGGGTATTACACAATTATTTTGATGGGAGCTTCATACATATTTTTAAGCATAATAGATCCGGCGTTTTCAAATAAGCTGACACAGGCGAAACATCAGAAAAAAATGGGTGAATACATTGAAACATTGAAAACGTCTGAGAATAGAAGGGCAAAGGATATTGCCGCTATGGAGCTCTCGAATTACGGAGATATGGCTGTGATACCGCTATCCGGTATGCTCAGTGAATGTAATACAAGCACAAATAATTTTGTAATAAGAACATTGGGAGAGGTTGGAAACCCGATTGTTTGTTCGGAAATATATAATGCATATAAAGAGAATGAAGTAGAACTAAGTTATGAGCTTATTATGGCAATCGGGAAGCTCAGGTGCTATTTGTTTGAAGAGGAATTGATTTCAGAGATAAAAAATCCCGATTCAAAAGTAAAATCATACGCTGCCTGGTACCTGGGGCAGATTAAATCTCAGGATGCAGTTCAGCCCATGCTGGAAAACTACCCTCAAAAAGAAAAATATACTCAGCAGGCATTTCTGGAAGCACTCGGTAAAATAGGAGACCAGGCTGCTTCAGCACTCTTAATCGGGGAATTGGAAAATGAAGATAAGGAAATCAGGGAAGCTGCAATTATTGCATTAGCTGTTATGGGAGATAAAGAAGCTGTTGTACCACTGACCAGTTTATTAAACCATGAGGATTGGGAAATCAGAATTTATGCAAAGCAGGCGATAAAAAATCTCAGGAAATAATCCAGGCTTGCCAGATACACGGCTAATAGAAATATTGTGCCAGGTCTGTGAGATCCGGTTAATGAACCTATCAGCTTCATTTAGCATTGTAACCCCCGGCACAAATGATACGTCACCAATTCCGTCACCCTCCATAACACAAAATCCCGCAGATCGTTGATCTTGCGGGATTTGCGTTTCTGGGATGTGGTACCACCAGCCCCAAGAGAATCTTCAGCGTGATCGCTGATTGCCAGAAACGATGGCCGTTTGCGATCTTCCCCAATACAGCCATATTTCTGCAATTATTTAAAAGTTACAAATAAATAGAGCTATCTGTAAGCTGTTGATCTTTATTAAGCTATGCTTTGACTAGTGAGAGAAGAATCCATCAACGAAAGCGTCAACAAGATGTATTACCGATGAATTGGTCGACTCTTTTTCTTATAGTTACGTGATCCATTCATCAGCCTACCATCTTCTGTGCTGATAATTAGTTGAAGTTTCAAGTGCATCTATTATATCACTTTTCTTAAAATATATACGATTCCCAAATCGACTATAGGGAAGTTTACCCTCACTTTGTAATTTAC
>CAYLYN010000206.1:0-7794 GCA_964387565.1 uncultured Rikenellaceae bacterium
ACCCTATCGCCTACGGCGAATGGAGAAATAATCATGTTAAAAAAAACATTAGTGCAGCAAAATATCCCACTTTCTAATTATAGTGTTCAATAAGATGTTCCTAATTTCATAAGGAAGACTATGGAGAAATAATTACGCTAAAACAGGCGTTAGTGCGGCAAAATATCCCATTTCTAATTATAGTATTCAATAAGATGTTCCTAATTTCATAAGGAAGACTATGGAAATAATTACGCTTTAAACAGGCGTTAGTATGCCAAAATATCCCATTTTCTAATTATAGTATTCAATGAGCTGCTCTGAAGTTCATAAGGGAACTACAAATCAACGATATTATTAATAAATGTCAACTATAGCCCGTAGGGCTTGAGGTACTGTAGAGATGATTGAACAACGATCAAGATACCTCGTAGAGGTTAAGGAAACTGGCAATCATTCCAGAAATCTCATTTCCCTTAAATAATAGCCATTTCTTGTTGCGTTTCAATACTATCACTGAAGTAAAAGTACAATTATAGCTGTTTACCAGATTTTTAATCTTTCTGCTCCGTTTCCCGGGTTCTCTATCGGACCTGCCGACGGAGCTGTTTCAGAGCGTTTATTGCCAAAATAATCTGTATCTATCTTTAAAGGTGTACCATCAGGATTTTCAAAACCCTCTTTCGCCATTTTAGCTTTACCAAGTAAATCAGTAGCTACAAAGAGAGTCTTGAGTCCTGTTTCATTTCCATCAATAGTATATGACAGGAAGACATTATCTCCCTCTTCGGTTATTTCCAAGGAGGGTTTGAAACCGGGATTTCTGTAAAAATTTTTCTCGTCTTTGTACGGAACGGCTATGTTATAGTAGATGTTGCCGCTTATCCAAACCGGCAATACAGCACTATTGAAGCCTTCAAGTCCATATTTATAAAGAGCATCTCTCTTTGCCGGCAATGGACCTATTCCAAGGAAGATATTATTAAAAAAGCGGTAATCGCCTGAGAATATTGTAGATAATCCTGCGACCTCAGTGGAATGCGGAAGATGGTACGGTGTGAATCTGTTAGGTTCAGGCCACATCCTGATCATCCCGGCGATGAGATTATGTACCACTGCACCGCCCTGGCTCTGGGTAATGATTGCCACTTCTGAAAGAAACAGGTTATTGTCAACAAGTGTTGGTCCGTGGTTAACCTCCATGAACAGATCTTCAAGATCGTTCCGGTACAACAGGTTCTTCGAAACACGTGTGCCCTGGGCCATCCAGTCGAGCCAGATCCCCCTACCCGTATCATGGATACGGTTGCCGGTAATCCGGGTATCTATAGCAGCATGGAATTTTATTCCTCCGATTTCAGCGCCTGTAAACTGTCTCTTTGCCCATATGTGATGAATATGATTATTCTCTATTGTACTGAATGCTGCTCCCATACTGCCGCACATGCCAGTCTGCTCGCAGTTATATATCTCGTTATTCCTCACAATATGTGAACCTATATTCTCTTTATTCCATCCGTTCCTCAATGTCCGGAATGTAACTTCGATATAATGTAATGATCCGTCAAGGCTCATATCCGACAGCCATACATTATGTCCTGTTCCTCTCTCCTTGCCCAGAGTAATTCCGGAACACTTTGAATCACTTATCCTGTTGTTTTCAATTATCCATCCCTTGTTCCAGTGTGTTGCAATCATACCTATCTGCTCTGCTGTAGGAGCTCCCCATTGTGTTGCAGCCTGGCAGAAATGGAATCCTTTTATTGTTAAATAATTAACGCCCGGTCTGTCAGGATAGAAGATTGTTCTCCTTGTTGTAATCTCAACAAGCTCTTTATTTGGATTATACTTATGAAAGTTAGCCCAGATAGTTGTATTATCCGCATCACTTTCGCAATACCAGGTATATGTAGAACCCTCTTTATCAGGAGTTGCTTCAAAAGGGACCGGATTTGTCACTTTATCAATACTTTCCTTCTCGTACAGGGATTTGCCATTCAGGAATACTTCTCCGGTATGATGAATTCTTCCAAGGTCTGAGAACCAGTCTCCGTAAATAGAATCCTGATAGGGATTATAATCGCCAAAGAAAGAATTCGGTAATGTCACTTTCCATACATTGCTTCCCTTCTCCTTTTTCCAGCCGGTGATCACTTCCGAACCTTTAATGAAAACCTTCTCACCCACAGCTGCCTGGTATACAATCCGTTTTGAATCAGATTCACCTCCATGTGCAGGATTGATCCATTCGCGATAGGTTCCGGCATGAACTGTGATAATGTCTCCGGGCTGTGCTAACTGAGCAGCATGATTAATTGTCCTGAAGGGAGCTGAAGCAGATCCATCATTACTGTCACTACCATCTACAGAAATGTGGTACTCCCTTGCTGAGACAGTCAATACTGAAAATAGAAATGCAGTAAATAAAACTATAAAAATCTTTTTCATCAGCATGTTTTATTTTATACTAAATTTCAAAATCTCTTACACTCTTTATGTTTCCATATGGTGTGTTGACAAGTGTCACTACGATAGTATATTTACCTGAACTGACAAGGGGATCAATCGTGAAGGAAGACTCACTTTTGCCATAAGGTTTCACAAGAAGGCTCAGTTGTTTTTGCTGTACCTGCTTACCATCCAACGTCAGACTTAAGTTTACCATACCCGACCATTCTTTTTCAAGGTCATTTATTATAATAACAGGTATTGTTTTCTTTTCACCTTTTTTTACTGTCTCGTCCCAGAAGTCTATCATCAGGCCAACCGGAGCAAAAGCATCCCTTACATATTTGTAAAACTGAGGTTCCCATACAAGGTTCTCTACATCTTTCCAGTTGTCGGATGTCTGCCCGTCTGGCCTGTCATAGCCAAGGGCTGTGAAATGTAAAACACCTGCGACCTGCCTGTGGCAGCGCCAGAACTCGGTTTCAGCAGCTGTATATTTCGCATAAAGCTCCCATCTCTGCTCCGGCGTAGAGTTCCTGCCCAGCAGGTTTTCATATAGCTTTTTAGTAAGAGTAGTGGTGCTTCCGTCACGGTTAAGCCATAGCCAGCCATATTCATTTATTATGACAGGATGTGTTTCGGGATTTTTTGCATGGTTACCCTGAGGTACAATGCTTGCTGTAGCAATATCCTTAAACTTAAATTCTGGATTCGAGAAGTGATAAGGATGCGACTCAAAAATATCTCCGGGTTCACGATAGGTACTGTAACTGTTATCCCATGATCTGCCCGAGAGATCGAGCGATCTCACCCTTGCAATTGCTGTATCGATGGAAGGTTCAGTCAGCAATGTCTCATTATTGGAATCCCAGATTATGACGCTTGGATGATTCCACCTTTCCTGCATCCACTCCCTGAACTCAACAGCAAGATTTTCAGGATCAAGCTTTTTGGTCCATTTATTCCACCCCGGAGCTCCATACCATATCGGGAATTCATCCTGGATCAGAAAACCCTCCTCATCAGCAATATTATACCATTCCTCAGGGGGAAATCCAATACAGTTCCTGTATGAGTTCCAGAACATATCCTCCCTGAATTTCTTATGCATTTTTCTGACCCAGTCATAGTTCCAGGGAAGGTCACCACATAAAGGATCTTCAAAGAAACGGTAAAGAGTTATATTAGTACCTCTGAGGTAGAAGGGCTTTCCGTTAAGCTCAGCCATTTTTGTCTCCGGATTGAACTTAAGTTCTCGCATGCCGAAGCGAGTTTTGTAATTATCTGAAGAGGTGGCAGCTTCCAGCGTATACAGGAAAGGATTATCAGGAGACCAGAAAGTGCAGTTTGAAACAGGAATCATCACATCAATTATTTTCTCCTCACCTTTTCCAAACTCAATCTTACCTGTGGTATATTCTCCTGCCACGACTCCGCTTTTTGTTTCCTTAATAATAAAGGTAACCTTTGAATTCACCTTTTCTCCGCTATTAAACAAGGTGGCCCGTACTTTTGCCTGCTTGTTTTTAATGTCAGGTGCCACCTGAACATTTCTGATAAAAGGATTTCCGCTCAGGATAAGTTCAACATTATCATAAATACCTGAGATATATCTCTGTTTCTCATAATCAAATCCGTCAGGAACATCCGGAGGTAGTGAGTTGCGGCAGGAACCTACTGCAATAACCAATTCATTATCACCTTTTTCCAGTAATTTACGAATATCAAACCAGCCAGGTGTGAAACTGGGGAGATGCTCACCGGCAAATATCCCGTTAACATATACCCTGGTGCCAAACATAGCCTTTCCTACCTTCAGCAATGCTGTTTCCGGCACTTTTCCCTGAATTTTTATCATTCGTCTGTACCAGTAAGCATCCCTGAGGCTGTCCTGCTGAAGGTACAGAATATTAGGACTCAATTCAGGAGAATTACGGTCAGGAACAGGAGGTGCCGCGTTCTCAATTGCAGGTTCAGCAAGCGTTACAAGGCCGGGAACCATGATGGTGTGGTTATACGCCGGAGGTATTATATCTTTCTTGCCCTCAGCAATCTGCCAGATTCCGTTCAGTGATACAGTTTCACGCTTTTCTTTTTTATCTGAGCAGCCTGTGAGAATAAAAACGATTGAAATTATTAATGAGATTTGTCTGCATTTCTTCATTTGAGAAGGATTTTATAAGTTGATGATAAAGATAAAAAAATATGCTTCACCCTTTATTGAGATTATTCTGAAGTTGAAACCAGGAGTTGTCTGTACCTGTTATTGTTAATCCTGTTCTCTTTTTCAATAAGGATCATGTCATCTTTTTTGAGTGATAATGTTACAGTACCTTTTATTACGGGTGCTATTCCGATCTCCTTGACTCCCCTGTCGGTAACCCTGTAAAGTCTTACAATTGGATTTCCGGTCCATCCGGGAGGAAGTGTCCATGTTTTGTTCTTATAACCATTGAGGCTGTAACTTATGATATTATCATTCCCCATCCAGAGAGCAGGAATAAAAAGGTTGCTGTTCTGAAGAAGGATTACATTCCCTCTGGAAATCATGTATTCCTTATCTGATGACACAGTTCTCACACTATCAGAGAATAAAACGGACCTGAAATCAGTACCTGATACAACTGAGATCCGCTTAAGCCTGTTCAGATAGTACCATACTGCTGTTTTCATGCAGAATTCCTCCTTAAATCCTCTCAGGTTCTGGGGATCATTCATGATTATCTCCTCACCATGCATGCTGGTACCAAATAGCCTGCCCCATTCACTTCTGTCCATTCCCCCGCAATAGTATGACGCGGGCCAATTAATATACTGGTCAGCATTGCCTCCGAACCACCAGGCCATATGCTGATATCCTTCAAATGCTGTCTCGCGAAGGAAATCAACCCCCTCACTTGTTACATCAATACCCTTGGAAGCCCAATAGAGGAATATCTTTTTCTGGGCTTCAGACTCATCCCTTGTGGTATTACCCAGTAATGGACTAATAGGTTTCTCTGACAAGTCTATACTGTCATTGCCATCTGCTGTTTTAACGGGGACAGGAGGCCAGGTATGAAAGGCATCAATATGAATAGTACCTGCTTTTTCTACAGGCAGAATGCTGCAAAGGGTATCAATTCTCTTTTTTGCATATCCTGTTTTCCATTCCTGGACATAACTTACAGGGTAACCCCATTCTGCTGACCTTAATGTACTGTCACTGTTCCTTGCGATTATATTGTTCCTGACATATGTTTCCCAGAGGGGACTATCTTCATATGCATCAAACATATTAATATGCAGGCTTACAGTAGTATGATACTTGTCTGCTTCCTTCATCAGCCATTTTATGCTTTCAAGGGCTGTAGGATCAGCAGGACGTTTAATTGCCTCATTACCTTCGAACCATGCAGGGTATTTTGAGTCGTGACCGTTGTACTGCCATCCTACCAGGTAAACTATCTTTGGAATACCAAGCGTAAGGTTATCGATTCTTCTGATGATATCAAGAGCCTGTTCACAGTTAAGATAAAGTACAGATTTACCGTTGTCCTTCTTTTTATGCTTGCCATCATACAAAGCCCGGGCCATAAAAAGCTTCATGGTAAGGGTCTGATGATACTGATGCCTGGAGGAAATATAAACCGGTAAAGAGTCAGGATATGAGATATATAATGTATCAGTTTTGCCGGAATTTTTATCCTGGCAAACAGAACCGGAGGAGATAGTAAGTAAAACAGAAACTGAGCTGAAAAATATTATCAACCTCATCCTGTACCGGTTCATATATTTCTTAATTAGTTATCCTCTCCAGGGTCTGGTACGACTGACGTTGTTTAAAACGTTTAGCGCGATATTCACATCCTCAACTATCTGGAAATCGTACATCCCCACACAAATAAAATCAGCCCCGCTGTCGAAAGCATACTTGAATCCCTTTTCTGGTTTTAATGCTCCCGCAGCAAGAGTCTTGAATGCTATCCATGGCTGATCGAGTGTTGCCATATAATCTACTGTTTCCTGCGGTTTATGGCAGAAATTATTATCCTTCCATCCTGCTTCAGGAACATCTTTATTTTCAAGATCAACCTGTCTTGACCAGTAGTCATGAGAATGAAGAGTCTTGACCCAGAAATCGGGTATAACTCCGTTCTCAATACAAGCCATTATTGATTCAATACGGTGGGCTCCGATCCCGGCCGGCTTACCATAGCTGCGAATAAGATCAAGTCCCCTCTTCAATTCATCGAAGAAACCTGGTTGATTATTATAAATTGCAGCATCTGTCTTGCCACCATGACTATAGCAAACATCTGCTCCTCCTTTAACTGATATTTCTATTCCTTCAATGAAGTCTTTTCCAACGCCACAGTCGGAAATAAATTTAATTTTTCCTCCGGTTTCGTGTTTGTATTTCTGAACAACCCTCAACTGGGCAGGATTGGAAATGATTGCATTTATTCCACATTTTTCTGCAAGCTGAAGCGTTGCGAACACCTTATCGTCGGTATGATACATCTTTACAAGCTTATCAACATAGATGAGGTCGCGGGCATGAGCCCACCCGCCTATGAGGTTTCCTCCCATTATCATCTTACTTAGCTCAAAATCTCCGATCTTCCCGTGCGGGACCTGTCCTTTGAGCGAGTCGAGTGAAGTGAACTGGAAGCTTTTAAGCGTGGCACTTGAAACGGCATCAGGTTTTTCAAGCAGGTATTTTTTTTCAAAACTGTCCCAGTTCCTTTTTTTGTAGATAACATATGCAAATGCCCCCAGGAAAGGAAGGCTTAACATATCTCTTAATAACTCACGTCTTTTATCTGAATACTCAATTTCCTCCTTCCCTGCCGGTACCGGAGCATTTGGTTTTTCCTCCTTCCAGTATTTCAGCCATCTGTCGGCCCCATAAAGGTATCCCACAGGAAGTGAGGCAAATACTATCAGCATTACCATTTCAATAAGATTCTTGTCAATCCACTGATAATTTCCTTCGGTCACCATTCCAAAGGTATAACCCAGTATTGGCGGGTAGGTAATAAAATAGAAAAATAATAAAATCGCACCTGCAATCGATGACCACCTTACGAATAATCCAATAAAAAGTGAAAAACCAATAAGGATGAGTCCCCAAACATTCAGAAAATCAACTATGTTCATGACCCCCTCTGATGAAGCCATCCAGTGGAAAACACCGGCAAAGATCCATTTTGATCCGAGCAGATAGTACTTGGCGGTCCATTCCGGATTAAGAAGCTTTATGATTCCTTCATACAGGAAATGCCATCCAATAAAAATTCGCAGGATCGTCAGCAGGTAGGAAGAGTACTTTTTCATCATAATATAATTTTGATTTTAATGGTATGATGGAACCCGCAAGTTATA
>CAYLYN010000207.1:0-5660 GCA_964387565.1 uncultured Rikenellaceae bacterium
GTAACAAAATCTTAACAATCATCATCAGGTGAACAAAAAAATAAAATTAAATTTACGCGGCTGAGATATATTTAAAGTTAATTTCATATCTCACTGAAATAAAACAACATAGAATATAGCATGTTATTTCTGCATAACAATAATAATTCTGTCAAACTCTGTTTAAAACCTTTACATTGAATCTTTATCTCATTTTTGTCATAATACTCTTTCTGCTTGCAGTTTCCGACCTGATTGTCGGAATTACAAATGATGCTGCCAATTTTCTGAATTCGGCTATAGGTTCCAAAGTAGCTCCGCTTAAAGTAATCCTGGCAGTTGCCGGTCTGGGGGTTGTACTGGGTGCAACATTTTCAAGTGGTATGATGGAGATAGCACGTTCAGGAATATTCCATCCCGGGCAGTTCTTTTTCTCCGAGATTATGATCATTTTCCTTGCTGTAATGATTACAGATGTGGTTCTGCTTGACACATTCAATACTTTCGGTTTTCCTACATCAACAACAGTATCTATAGTTTTTGAACTGCTTGGAGCAGCAGTTGCTATTTCGCTTGTCAAGATCTTCAATACCACCGATAATCTTTCTGATCTGGGCATCTATATAAATTCAGCCAAAGCGCTCGCAATCATATCAGGAATTCTGCTGTCGGTTGTAATAGCATTTTCATTTGGTACTATTGTTCAGTTCTTTACCCGGCTCGTATTCACATTCAATTATGAGCGGTACATGAAATATTTCGGATCAGTATGGGGAGGACTGGCAATAACATCTATAATATATTTTATGCTTGTTAAAGGAGCAAAAGGAGCCTCCTTCATGACCAGTGATGCTATTGAATGGCTTCATGCCAATACCTGGCAACTCCTGCTTTACACTTTTATTGCCATCAGTATTATATTTCAGATATTAATTTCCCTTTTCAGAATCAATATACTCAGGATCATTGTACTGGTAGGAACTTTTTCGCTTGCTATGGCATTTGCCGGAAATGATCTTGTTAACTTCATCGGAGTTCCTCTGGCCGGATTTGAATCCTTCAGGGAAGCAATGGCAAGTCCCGGGTTCAATCCTGACACATTTACAATGGAAGCTCTTAGTAACCCTGTCAAAACCCCGACCCTTTTCCTCCTTGCAGCCGGAATTATTATGATAATAACGCTGTTTACTTCAAGAAAATCCAGAACCGTTTCACAGACTGAAATCAGCCTTGCGAGGCAGGGAGAAGGCTCTGAAAGGTTTTCGTCATCACTGATATCACGATCAGTTGTAAGAGGAACTGTGGGAGTTACCAAGTTCTTCAGCAGAATTACTCCTTCGATAGTTATAACCTTCATTGAAAAAAGATTTGATCCGAAAGCATTCAACAAGAAAATGAAGAGCAAGAAGGATGCTTCTTCATTTGATCAGCTAAGAGCTTCGGTCAATATGTTTGTGGCCAGTATACTTATTGCTACAGCAACATCTCTTAAACTTCCATTATCAACAACTTATGTCACTTTCATGGTCGCAATGGGAACCTCTCTTTCAGACAGGGCCTGGGGCAGGGAAAGTGCTGTATTTCGAATATCCGGAGTTGTGGCAGTAATTGGCGGATGGTTCTTTACTGCAGCAATTGCTTTTACTTCTGCATTCATGGTTGCATTGTTACTGAACTGGGGTGGAATAATTGCAATATTTGCAGCACTTGCTGTAGCATTAATGTTTGTAGTCAGAACAAACTTCATTCACAAAAAGGTTATTGAGAAACAGAAGAAAAAGGATGAATTTCAAGATGTTGATACAATAAGTGGCAAAAACATACTCAGCAAATGTGATTCATCAATAAATAATGTAATCAGTTCCGTTCACAAACATTATATGTCGGCACTGTTCAGCCTGATCAGGGAAGACCGAAAAAAGATGAAGAAGATTATAAGAAATGTGGAAGAATTAAATATCAATGCCAAGGAGCTTAAATACAACATATATCCCACACTCAGAAAACTCGAGGAGGATTCAATAGAAACAGGTCATAACTATGTGCAGATCCTTGATTATATCAGGGAGATTGCTCATAGTCTCAGGTACCTTACCGATAGTATTTTTGAATACCTCGACAACAACCACCCCCCTGTGATCAAAGAACAGGCAAAAGATCTTAACGAACTCATAGAGCTGCTTAATGAATTTTTTGATGAAACACTGCTAATCAGTCGTAAACATAATTTCAAGGATCTCGATAAGCTTATTTCAAAACAGCAAAACATTCTCGACAACATTTCAAAAATTAAAAAGAAACAGATCAAATACATTAAATCCGAAATGGTTGGTACCAGAAATACACTTATGTATCTGAACGTACTATCTGAAACTAAGAATCTTGTCCTCTATATGGTAAATATGGTCAAGTCGCATCGTGATTTTATCATAAGCGAGAATACAAAAGGTAAACATTTTGTTTTAACATCTAATTAAAATCCAATACATATTTTTATTTATATTTGTTTCTTTTTAATATGACATTTCTTTACGTCGTTATCGCCCTTGTATTAATCTTTGACTTTATAAACGGGTTTCACGACTCTGCAAATTCAATTGCAACAATAGTCTCCACAAAAGTATTATCACCGGTTGCTGCTGTTAGTATGGCAGCCTTTTTCAATTTCATCGCTTTTACCGTATTTCCACTCAAAGTTGCCACCACCATCGGAAAAGGAGTTATCAATCCTGATGTAATTAATCTGACAGTAATTGCAGCAGCACTAATAGCAGCAATTACATGGAATCTCTTTACCTGGTGGTACGGATTACCATCAAGCTCTTCTCATACTCTTGTCGGCGGACTTGTTGGTTCTGCGGTGGTAAGTTCAGGATGGAGTTCAGTTATTATGGCAGGAGTGGCTAAAATTGCAGTATTTATTGTAATTGCCCCATTGCTGGGTGTTATCATCTCTTTCTTGATTTCTGCCCTGGTAATATATATTGTAAGGAATCAATCTCCCCTGGCGGTTGACAAACATTTCAGAAGGCTTCAATTACTATCAGCTGCAGCTTTCAGTCTGGGGCATGGCGGTAATGATGCCCAGAAATCAATGGGAATTATCTGGGTGGCAATGATAGTTACCGGTATGACAACAAAAAATGACCCGATCGCACTCTGGATAGTCCTGTCATGCCAGGCTGCCATTGCTCTTGGGACTCTTATGGGTGGATGGAGGATAGTCAAAACAATGGGACAGAAAATAACCAAACTTAAACCCTTTGAAGGCTTTTGTGCTGAAACTGCCGGCGCGCTCACTTTGTTTGGAGCAACACACTGGGGCATACCTGTCAGCACAACTCATGTGATTACAGGTTCAATTATTGGTGCAGGAGCAAGAAAGGGTGTATCAGCTGTGAAGTGGGGTGTTACAGGTAATATTTTCTGGGCCTGGATACTTACGATACCTGTTTCCGCTGTCATCGGAGGAATTACTTTTTACATTCTGAACAATATTATGGTTTAGAATTAATTTTTAATAATATTATAAAATTCTATGTCATGAATATAGACTCATTTCTCAAGTTCTTTGTTCCGAAAGACCATTCATTTTACCCCTTGTTTGAAAGTGATGTCGAAAATCTCGTAAAAGCCTCACTCCTTCTAGTTGAGATGATGGCAAGTAATGACAATGCTGAACATGAAAGACTGAACAAAGAGATAAAAATTATTGAGCATATTGGTGACGAAATTACAGACAAGACCTATGAACAGCTTAATAAGTCATTCATCACACCATTCGACAGGGAAGATATTCACGAGCTGACTGCCCATATAGATGATGTTCTTGATTCGATAAATGGTGTAAGCCGTCGAATTTGCCTTTACAAGCCAAAAAAACTAATACCTGTCTACAGCGAAATGGCTGCCCTTATACACCAGGGTGCTCTGGAAATCAGAAATGCTGTTCATTGCCTTAATGAACCAGCAGCCAATAAGAACAGGATCACTTCAGCCTGCGATAAGGTAAAGGAAATTGAACATAAGGCTGATGAACTGTACTTCTTAGGAGTTACACACCTTTTTGACAATGAAACAGATCCAAAAGAACTTCTGAAGAACAACAAAATCCTTGAGATCATGGAAAGGTGTGTAGATGAGGAAGAAGATGTAACTGATACACTCAAGGCAATTCTTATCAAAATGGCATAACACTGGCTCAAGGCATTAAATTGCACTAATAATCAATGGATTACAAGATTCAGATTTTTTCTGAAACTCATCCTCGAATTTTTTTTATTTCTGGTCGAATATTCTTATTTTGTTTCGATTTCATGAATCAGACCAGAGCATGTTTCTATATATTGTAATCGTATTAGTCCTGATATTTGACTTTCTAAATGGTTTTCATGATTCTGCCAATTCAATTGCAACAGTTGTATCTACAAAAGTACTCTCTCCGCTTACAGCAGTAATAATTGCTGCTTTTTTTAATTTTATCGCATTTACTGTTTTCCCTCTGAGAGTCGCTCATACTATAGGCAAGGGTGTTGTAGATCCGGATGTTCTTAATATGACAGTAATTGCCTCTGCTCTTGTAGCAGCAATAATATGGAATCTTGTTACATGGTGGTGGGGATTACCATCCAGCTCCTCCCACACTCTGGTAGGTGGTCTGATTGGAGCAGCATTTACTCATGCCGGAGCAGGTTCAATAGTATTCCCGGGTCTCATAAAAATCATAGCATTTATTTTCATCGCCCCAATAATAGGTATGATAATATCCTTTATTATATCAACTTGTGTAGTATATATTGTACGCAATTTTACTCCATCAGGTGTTGATAAAGTCTTCCGGAAGCTTCAGCTTATATCATCTTCGAGCCTGAGCCTCGGACATGGAGGAAATGATGCGCAGAAATCGATGGGGATTATCTGGGCCGCACTTATTGTATCAGGACTTTCAACAAAAGATGACCCGATAGCACTATGGATAATTTTATCGTGCCAGAGTGCCATCGCACTTGGCACCCTGTTTGGCGGATGGAGAATTGTTAAAACAATGGGACAAAAAATTACCAAAATAAAGCCTTATGAAGGTTTCTGCTCAGAAACAGCCGGTGCTCTGACTCTTTTCGGATCGACTCATTTCGGAATTCCCGTGAGTACCACACATACCATTACAGGTGCGATTGTAGGAGTAGGTGCAAGAAAAGGTATAACAGCAGTAAAATGGGGCGTGACACGTAAGATTTTCTGGGCATGGTTACTGACAATACCTATCAGTTCCCTTATTGGTTCAATAATGTATCACTTCTTTAACTGGATCTTCTGACAAATTCATTAGTTCATTCGCTCTTTATCATGGTCAGTACCATCTTGAACTGTTCTACAGCTTTCACTGAGTGACTAATGTTTGCAGGCATGATAATTGTTTCACCTGCTTTGACTATATAGGGTGTACCTCCTATTGTGACTTCTCCTTTCCCGTCAACTACCTGTATCATTGCATCAAAGGGGGCCGTATGTTCACTGAGAGCCTCACCTTTATCAAATGAAAAAAGGGATATATTACCTGTCTGCTTCTTAAGTACAGTCTTGCTGACAATCCCTCCTTTGGAATAATCGACGGAACCATTAAAGGTGAAAACTCTGGCTTTTTCAAATTCGTTTGACATGCTTTTGAGGTATTACGGTAT
>CAYLYN010000207.1:5760-7771 GCA_964387565.1 uncultured Rikenellaceae bacterium
GTTATTTAGTGAATAAGTATTGCGGGTTTAATAAAAAATTAAGTCATAACACTGATGTTTCCATACCGGTTATGACTCATATAATTCAGGCAGACACTCTTATCAAAGTCTGCATTAACAGCTTACTTCTTAGAGCAGCAGGCAGGCATAGGTTCGTCACATTTTTTTGCATCTGTTGAACCCTGGCAGGAAGCTTTTGCAGCGGCAGCGCATGGTTTTGCTTCAGCAGTCTTTGCACATGCAGGAGTTTTATCAGCACATGCAGCTGCTGACGGGCACTTACTGCAATCTGTTGTCATCTCAGTTGTTGCCTTTTTACTCTCTTTTTTATCCTCCGAAGTTGCATTAACAAACAGCAATGTAATGAATGCCACCAGTATTATTCCGGATAAACCTACAAGAACTTTCTTCATATGACTATTGTTTTTTAATTCGTTTAATTACAAATATAATAAAATATAATATCAGACAACAATATCTTAATTTTTTATATTGGGTAGTTCAAGTCCATATCCTTTTTTCTTATCCTCAGCTTTCAGAAGGAATGCAAAGAGTAATGCCAGCAGTCCGAAACCTGTAAAGATCATCATCGGGATTGTGTAATTATATGTAGGCACACTAACTCCATCAGCCATTCTGGTTCCTGTAATGCAGTATTTATCAAGAACCCAGCCGATCAATGCAGGTACCCCCATTAATCCCCAGTTCTGAACCCAGAATATTAAAGCATATGCAGTCCCAAGCTGCTTCTCCGGAATAATCTTTGGAACTGATGGCCACATTGCTGAGGGAACCAGTGAAAAACCTATACCCAATAAAATAATAAGACCAATTGCAACCGGTTTGAAATTGAGAAAAGGTATCGAAAACATGGCATGAACACCTATTATCAATAATGAACCCAGGATCATTATGCTGGCACCTTTGCCTTTTCGATCATACATATTTCCGAATAATGGAGTGAGCAGAATTGTTCCAAAAGGGAGAAGTGCCGGTATGCTTCCCGCTACTAAAGGATCTACTCCGAACTTGTTAACCATCAGGTCTGAGGCATACTTAAGGAATGGAAATACAGCTGAATAGAATAATACACATAAAATTGCTATATACCACCAGCCTTTGTTTTTGATTATGAACCAGATATCTGCCATTCTGAATGACTCCTCCTCTTCTGTATTTCCTGATATTGCAGCTTCATCTGCAACTGATTTATCAAGCTTCTTGTCTTTTAACGCATAAATAAAGAATGCAATCATTCCAATACATAACAGTATCAAACCCAGCAATATTGGTTTCGACACATCGCCGAGCCATATCGCAATGGGATATGATGCAAATAAGGCCAGTCCCGTCCCAATTCTGGCAGATGCCATTTCAAGTCCCATTGCCAGTGCCAGCTCCTTACCCTTAAACCATTTCACGATTATCTTTGAAACTGTGATTCCGGCAACTTCCACACCAACTCCAAAAGTAGCATAGCCAAGGGCTGCAATCACAACCTGTGCTTTCATTCCAATGATCTCAATACCGTCAAGTGCATGCGTTGATATAGCCCAGAATTTGACAGCTGTACCTGCTACCATGGTTATTGTCGCCATTTTGCCGGTAAAACGGACACCTTTTTTATCAAGAATAATACCACCCAGTATCAGCATTACCAGAAAAACATTGAACCAGCCATAAGCACTGGTAAAAAATCCGTATTCAGTACTGTTCCATAGAAGTTCTTTTTCGAGCATAGGCTTAAGAGGAGCCATTACATCCGTCAGATAATAACCACACAGCATTGTAAATGAAACAACTGCCAGAGCGCTCCAGCGTGCTACCTTAGAATCACGCAAAGTATTTGTTACAGTTTCCATATAAATGATTTCATTATATAATTAAAGACCGGTAAAAGTAGAAAAATATTTGAATGATGATCAATAAAACCAAAAGGATATCCGAACATATTTATGGCCTGATTGTTGATAAATAAAGTGATAAATAAGAGATTAGTAGACACAAAACA
>CAYLYN010000208.1:0-7713 GCA_964387565.1 uncultured Rikenellaceae bacterium
ATCAATAACCCTCTGCAGTTTTTCCATTTCACCGGCATGAGATATTCCTGCTTCAAAAATGCCAAGCTGGTACTTCTTATCCAGTTTCCAGACTGAAAGCGGTACACCTATTTGTGAATTAAAACTCCGTGGACTTCTAATTACTGGTACTATCTGGCTCATTATGTCTGCAAGCCACTCCTTGACGATTGTTTTACCGGCACTTCCGGTAATTGCTATAACCGGTGAATTGAAGGCCTTTCTCTTATATGAAGCCAGGTGCTGAAGTGCAATAACTGAATTTTCAGAGATAATGAAGGCAGAATCTGAAAATCTGGTAATATCTTCAGGCAGTTTCTCAACCAGAAATGCTCTGACACCTTTCAGATAAAGATCAGGAATAAAACTGTGGCCATCATGGTTTTTTCCGCTAATGGCAACAAATGCTATTTCATCCGTATAACTAAGTTGCCGGCTATCTGTAAATATTTCATTTACAATAATATCAGGTGAGCCTACTAATATACCCCCGGTAATTTTTGCAATAATTTCAGACTTGAGTTTCACCGGTCACTTTTTAGTTGCAGAAATGTAACAGCTCCTGCAAAGAGGTTCATACAGATTCTTCTCTCCAAGCAATACGACCTGCGGATCTTCAGTTTTGCGAAAGGAATACTGGGCAAGGTTGCCGCAGCGAACGCATATAGCATGAACCTTGGTAACATGTTCGGCTATAGCCATCAGGCCGGGCATTGGTCCGAATGGTTTTCCTGTAAAATCCATATCAAGGCCGGCAACAATAATCCTTGAACCTTTATTGGCCATCTGAGAACATATCTCAACAAGCGAAGTGTCAAAAAACTGAGCTTCATCTATTGCAATAACATCTGCATCGCCTGCAAGGAGAATGATTGCTGACGGGTGGTCAACAGGAGTTGAGACTATGGAGCGTTCATCATGAGAAACAACCCGTGTTTCAGAGTAACGCTTATCTATTGCAGGCTTGAATATTACTACTTTCAAACCTGCAAATTGCGCACGTCTGAGTCGTCTGATAAGCTCTTCTGTCTTCCCTGAAAACATAGAACCCGTTATTACTTCCACAGATCCCCGCTTACCATCTTTTACCGATGCATTCTCAAGAAACTCCATCTTAAATAAAAACAATTTATCCCACCCGATTATATGATTTTTAACATGACGTGAAGTGGAATAATATTACTTTTGCAAAATAAGGAAAATGGTTTGTTTTATTAACAACTGTTATATGGAATTCAATGCCACAATCGATTTAATTATTAAAGATCTTGATGATGCCTGCCGTATCATTGATGACCTGAAAAGCTACGAGGGGGTTCCCGAATTGCAGATTGAGCTTGCAAAAGCCAAATGCAAAAGCGCAGGTGCTGTAATTGCACTTCTGAAAAACATTAAACAGCAACCTTCTTCCGTAATTACTGAAAAGACTGAAAAACCTGAGGTAAAGGAAATACAGGTCACAAAATCAAAACCTGCTGAGACCTTGCTTACTATTGAACCACCACCTCTTGAAGAAAAGAAAGAATCGGCAAAAACTACTGATAACCCCGAAGAAACAAACAAATCACCTATAAAAGAAACTGTTACAAAAAAGGCTGAATCACCTAAAACAGGGGCTCCAATAATTGCAGATAAATTCTCAAACATGTCTGCAAGAATAAATGAACAACTTTCAGCCCGGAAAGGTGATGAAGATGTAACGGAGAGAATCAAATCGAAGCATATTCACAGTCTGAAGGAGGCAATAGGTGTTAATGACAGGTTCTATTTTATCAGAGAGATTTTTAATGGTGATAAAGATCTATATGATCAGGCTGTTACACGCCTTGAGAATGTAAAGTCGGAGTCAGAGGTGAAAGAAGTTATTTCAGGCTATTCCGGTATCGATGCTGAGAGTGAAGCATTTAATCAGCTACTGAATATTGTAAAACGAAAACTCAGCCCGGATGAGTAAGCTAATTCTGGTACCTACTCCAATAGGCAACCTGAAGGACATAACATTACGTGCTGTTGAAGTTCTCGGAAGTGCAGATCTGATTCTGGCTGAAGACACCCGGCAGGCTTCAAAACTTCTCAGCCACTTAGGCATAAGAACACCTCTCCAGTCGCACCATATGTTCAACGAACATAAAAGCGTAGATGCTGTTTGTAATAAAATCCTTTCTGGTCAGACAATTGCACTTGTATCTGATGCCGGCACACCAGGAATCTCTGACCCGGGCTTTCTTCTTGTAAGAAGATGTATTGAAAAGGGGATAATGGTAGAATCATTACCAGGTCCAACTGCACTGATACCAGCACTGGTAAACTCAGGTCTTCCCTGTGAAAGGTTTTGTTTTGAAGGATTTCTGCCACAGAAGAAAGGCCGTAATAAAAAATTGGCAATGCTTGCTGAGGAGACGAGGACAATGATCTTTTATGAATCACCCTACAGGCTTATTAAAGCCCTTGAAGAAATGTCCCTGCACTTTGGCCCTGATCGTGAAGCATCTGTTTCCAGGGAGTTAAGCAAAATTTATGAAGAGAACGTCAGAGGCAACCTGGCTTTCCTTGCAGAATATTACACTCAGAAACCACCAAAAGGTGAGATTGTGATCGTTGTGGCAGGGAAAAAATAGTACTTAAACTACACAAAAAGTGTTTCGCATCTCATGAGATATCTATTTCTGACTATATCTATTCTGATCTTATCAATATTCAAGCTTCAGGCACAGATCTTAAAGGGTAAGGTCACCAACCAGTCAGGAGAACCTGTTCCATATTCAACGGTTTATATCCAGGAACTTCGCCAGGGGACTACTGCAAATGTAAAAGGTGATTATGAGATAAAACTGAAACCAGGCAAGTATACAGTTGTCTATCAGAGTCTTGGCTATGAACCAATATTCATTGCAGTTAACCTTTCAGATAAAACTGTTATCAGGGATGTAAAACTACCCGTTCAGTACTACCAGATTCCCGAAGTAAGAATTTCTGCCAGTGGTGAAGATCCTGCATACATTATAATGAGGAAGGTGATTGGAATGGCTCCATACTACCTCAACAATATCAGCTACTACAAAGCAGAGGTTTACCTCAAAGGGAACGTTATCTTCAAAAAGATACCAAAGCTTCTTCAGAAGTCCATGAAAATGTCATCTGACGGAGAATCAACAACTGTCGGAGCCGGAGGCAATAAACAACCTGAAGAGCGGTTGATAAAGGAAGGAGATGCCTTTATGATGGAATCGCTTAATGAGATAGAGTTTACTGCACCTGACCGTTATGTTCAGAAAATGATATCATATAACAGTACCTTCCCCGAGGAGAGCAATGATCTCTCTCCCATGGGCTATATTGAGGCGAGCTTCTACCAGCCGGTTCTTGCAGATATGGCTATTTCACCCCTGTCACCCCAGGCTTTCTCGCATTATAGGTTCAGGTACCTCGGCGCTTCATTACAGGGGAATTATACTGTCAATAAGATTGAAGTCATACCTAAAAGAAAGAGTCAGCAGCTTTTTGAAGGCATAATATATATAATTGAAGATCTGTGGTGCCTGCATAGTGTAGACCTGACTAACAATAACAGGTTAGGTGAGTTTAAGATCCAGCAGGTTTATATACCGGTTCAGGATGACATATGGATGCCTGTAAGCCATAAATTTGAAGTCAGGGCAAGTATTTTCGGACTTAAAGCTGATGCAGGATATGGAGGTTCCATAAAGTACACAGACGTAAGACCAAATCTCTTACTTGAAAAACCTAAAACAGTTTCGACCGATTATGGCGGTAGAATTGCTGTAACTGAAAAGACTGCTGAAACAGCAGCTCCGACAAAAGAAAGGCAGCAGATCGAAAAGATACTGGAAAAAGAAGAGCTTTCGAACCGCGATATGGTTAAGCTCTCCAGACTGATGGAGAAAGAATCGGAAAGGAGTATAACAGACACTTCAGGAAACAATCTTGAAATAAAGGATAACACAATCAAAAGTGTTGAAAAGGATGCAACAAAAAAAGACAGTTCATACTGGGCACAGGTAAGACCTGTCCCCCTTACTGAAACAGATATAAAAAGTCTGAGGATGAGAGACAGTATCAGGGCCGAATATGATATCAGGAGGCCTGGGAATGATTCAACTGGAAGCTCGTCCGGTTCCGGGAAAAAGAGGTTTCCCAGGACCTTGAAGTACATTGCCACAGGTCACACATGGGGATCGAACTGGAGGGATACCACACATAAATACAGCTTCACATGGGGAGGCCTGGTGGACCTCAAAAATCTGAGATTCAACACTGTTGACGGATTTGTATATGGGATAGATCTCAGGTACCAGCGCTACTTCAAAGAAAGATCATCACTCTCAATCTATCCGGAAATATTATGGGCATTCAGCAGGGAGAGTCTCCTGTGGAGAATAAATGCAAACTATAATTTCAACAGCCTCAATCAGCAGCAGGCATACGTTAGGATTGGATCAACAAGCACTGATATTGGAAACGGAGGTAGTATAAATCCTTTACTGAACTCGATAACTTCGCTGTTCTTTGAGAACAACTACCTGAAGCTTTACGATTCCAGGTACATTACGCTTGGTTTTAGAACTACAATTACAAATGGTCTGACGGTGGAGATAAGTTCAACTACTGATTACCGCAGGATACTTGAAAACACTACAGATTTCTCCATAATTAAGTCTGCGGGAGAGTATACGGCAAATATTCCGGTAAACAGATATCTCGACTCTCTGTCAAATCCAATAAACAAGGCCGGAAGTCAGAATCATACAGGCATAACCGCTAAGATATCCTTTACTCCTTTCCAGAAATACAGCATCAATAAAGGCAGAAGAATTCCAAGAGGTTCTGACTGGCCGACTTTCAGCATAAGCTGGCAACATGGTATTAACGAGTTTACGGAGATGGACAAGGAGAAAAGGCAATACGATATGTTCAGGTTTGAAGCATATAAGAGATATAATGATATAGGGGCCTTCAGTGAATTGAGATGGAGGATAAGGGCAGGAGCATTCCTCGATAACAGGAATGTTCCCTTCTATGATTTCTTCCATTTCAATCCTCAGCCCCCGATGGTGCTGCTTGATAATTACCAGGACGCATTTATGCTTCCAGCATACTATTCTCTGAGCACCCCCGAAGCATTCGGGGAATTCCATATCAAGTACACTACCCCATACCTTCTTGTAAAACTTTTGCCTGTATTAAGCAATACCCTGATGAGGGAAAATGTAAGCATTGCCTACCTGGGATCAAAGAATACTCCTCATTATACTGAAATCGGATACAGTATAAGTGAAATATTCTTTCTTGCCGAACTGGGAGTTTATGTCGGGTTTGAGGACCTGGGTTATAAAAGTATCGGAGGAAAGCTTATCCTGAAATTCAATTAAAACATGTTTATGCAAACGGGGGTTCCTCATTCAGACCGGATTCATGGTCAAATTCACCGCCTAGTTTCCTGAAGTTATCATGATTCATTTTTGAACCGAAGGTCATGCTCTGCACAGACTGCACATCTCCCGGAATAGTCTCGAGTTCAAAATCATCGAGATCGACAAACTGCGCTTTTTCCTCGCGGAACCGAAGCCTGACATCATCCACAGGGCCATTCCTGTTCTTGGCAAGAATTATCTCAGCAATTCCTTTTGTAGATGATCCGTCTTCAAAGGCAGGGATTCCGAATTTCTCCTGCCTGTGAATAAATACAACCATATCTGCATCCTGCTCAATAGCACCCGATTCTCTCAGGTCAGAAAGAAGAGGCCTTTTGGTTCCGCCCCTCATCTCGACAGACCGGTTAAGCTGTGATAATGCAAGTATCGGCACATTCAATTCTTTTGCAATACTCTTCAATGATCTTGATATCATACTTACTTCCTGCTCACGACTTCCTGCGTTTTCAGGTCCTGACATAAGCTGAAGATAGTCAACTATTACAATATCAAGCTTATGCTGAGCCATCAGACGCCTGCATTTACCTCTCAACTCACTGATGGAGATTGCAGGAGTATCATCGATAAAGATAGGTGCCTGTACCAGCTTCTTGATCCTTGTATCAAGTTGTTTCCACTCCTCTTCATTCAACCTTCCATTCTTTATCTTATCACCCGGGATATCTGTCTCTGCAACTATAAGCCTGTTGACAAGCTGTATAGATGACATCTCGCATGAAAATACAGCAACGTATTTCCCATGATCCACAGCCATATTCCTTGCCATGGAAAGGGCAAAAGCTGTTTTACCCATTGAAGGTCTCGCTGCAATTATAACAAGTTCAGATTTCTGCCATCCTGATGTAAGCCTGTCAAGTTTTGTAAAGCCTGAAGGAGTTCCAACCAGGGCATCCTCGCGCTTACCAGCTGCTTCGATCTCACGTATGGCATCTTTTATAACTGCATTAATAGGAGCTATTTCCCTTTTAATATTCCCTTCTGCTATCTGAAATATTTCATTCTCAGAGTAATCAAGAAGTTCTGTCACATCCTCCGTATCGTCGTATGATCTTGTCTGAATCATTGTAGATACCCTGATAAGCTCACGCTGAATATATTTCTGTGCAACAATCCTTGAATGATAGTCCACATTGGCTGCGGAGACTACTTTTGATGTCAGCTGGGTAAGGTAAACAGGTCCTCCAACACTTTCGAGAAGATTATTTGCACGAAGCTCCTCAGTAACCGTATAAAGATCAACAGGATATTCACGTGCATTCAGATCACCAATAGCCTTAAATATCTTCTGGTGCGCTTCTTTATAGAAACTTTCAGGTCGCAGAATATCAAGAACTGTAATTACCGCCTCTTTTTCAAGCATGACTGCTCCTAATACTGCCTCCTCCATATCAAGAGCCTGGGGAGGCACTTTTCCAAAATCAGGAAGAACAGTTATTGTTTTTTTCGGAGTATTCCTTGAATTAGCCATCTATATATCCTTGTTTTACAATTAATTACAAAAAAACTGGATTATTGTAATATTCCGGGTTAAAGGTATGACATCGAGTTTTAAATTAGGTCAGTCAGTCAGAATTTTCTTTCAAACAGCAAATGTTAACAACTTGTTGAAAAGCTCTGTTGTCAAATTAAAGTGTAAAATTCAAATCCAAGGTGTATTTTTACAGGATAGAAAGCTACTCATGGTTACATTTCCTAAAGCGAAAATTAATATCGGACTGAGGATTACCAGAAAGCGGGACGACGGATTTCATGATATTGAGACTCTGTTTTATCCTTTGCCAGTATGTGATGCTCTGGAATTCGTGGTTTCTGACAGCAATCAAAAAAATGACGTACTGAATGTAACCGGAATTGCTACAGGATGCAGGCCTGAAGATAACCTCGTCATGAAAGCAGTAAGTTTACTCCGGGAAAGCTATGAGTTTCCGTTCCTGAAAATCCATCTCCATAAAGTTATCCCCGCAGGCGCCGGTCTGGGTGGCGGGTCCTCAGATGCTGCTTATATTCTAAGGGGCATTAACAGGTGTTTCGGACTTAACCTCGAATGTGATAAACTGAGGTCTTTTGCCCTCAAACTGGGCAGTGACTGTCCATTTTTCATTGAAGCAACACCTGCTTACGGGTTAGGTCGCGGAGAAATACTGGTTCCCGGTGGCAGAAATATCTTAAGTAACAACTATATAATTCTGCTCAATCCGGGTATCCATGTGAACACCGGAGATGCTTACAAGAACTGCACACC
>CAYLYN010000209.1:0-7693 GCA_964387565.1 uncultured Rikenellaceae bacterium
GCCAGGGGTTTATACACAGGATATGTTTTTGGATAGGCCTCGCGATAATAATTATAGAGTCCGGTAAAATAATTTAAATCTGTATATACGGAAGCAAAATCAAAAGAACGCCTCAGGTACTTGTAAGAACTTGTTGCAAGAGGGATGACCTCCATAATAAGATCATTGTCGGCATAAAACATCAAAAGCATACCCCTTGCACACAAATTTGCAAGTAAGTATTCTGCTTCATAGGAAGTATTTTTATTATCTTCACATAACCTGATGCATCGATGCATGTCTGATTCAAAGGAATCACGGGCAACCGAGGTGGAAATCATTGGATAATTCTCCCAGTAAATCATCATTCCATTTAGTAGAAGAACAACCGGATGTCCGGGATATTGGCTAATCTTTAAGTGAACCTCATGGGCATTATTAAACTGAAGATTATATATGTAATCAATATTTCTCTTAATCAGGTTTAAAGAATGGGTATCCTGAAGTATTTGTGCATATACAGAGGTTACACCTATAAACGATGTAAGAATGAGACAAATCGTAAATATTTTGAACCTCCCAGACATTGTCAATAATATCAAAAATTATACTGTAGGAAACAAGAAACCAATCATAAACAAAACAGATAAGGATTTCATTATACAAGAGCTGTTTTACTGAGCATAAAACAGTACTCCATCAGGTTAAGCATAAAGCAAAGATGGTTTGCTACAAAAAAAATCTTTTTACGCTGGTATTTACTTCTTGTATTTTAAGAATTTGATTAAGAAATAAATTATGAGAAATGCAATCTCAATAATCAGAAATGTTTTCAGAACAATTATTTCATTATAAAGAAGTATTAATAAGATACCTGTAAAATAAATGAAAAGGGAGTTATACTCTTTGTAGATAACATTTTTCCATTTGAAAGTTTGTCCTTCAAAGGCAAGTGAAATGTTTTTAAACTTTGGTAAAATTGCATTTGTTTGGGATTTGTAATCAATGAATTGCTGACCAAACTTTTTAAGCAAAAAATTTTCTTCGGCGGCAATTATGGCCATATAGAAGAGGACAAATAAAGGGGAAAAAAGCAGGATGAATAATAAGGAGTTGGCGAACAGACCGAATCCGAAAATAAGCAGGATGTTGCCTAGATACATAGGATTACGACAGACTTTATAAATCCCTTCTGTAACCAGTGTATCGGCATGGATCTGACGTTTAGCCCCACCCCTGATTATATATACCAATCCAATAGTAATGCTACGAATAAGCATTCCGGTAATAATAAATATCAACCCTGTGATTAATGCCAAACCTTTGCCTTGAAAAATAGCAGTAGAGGGGATAAAAAGCGCTGCATAAAAAAGAGGGAACAAGAAATTTCGATAATGAAATATCCAGTTTCCGAATATGGTAAACGTTTTTATAGACATATGGTTAAAGATCAGGAATTTATTAGAAGAGATTCATAAATTATTTAAGAGCAACAAAGCCTGCGAAATTATGCCATTTAAAGAATATTTCGCATGAATGAAAACCTGCATCCTGCAGTTGCTGAATATTCTCGCTTGGTTTATATGGAATGAGAACATTCTCCAGGGCTTCCCGCTTTTGGGATATTTCCATATCATCGTAATTGTTCCGGCGTTTCATTTCGTAGTAATACTTTATAAACTGACGGTTAAATTCTGTGCTCTCTCCCAAAACTTTTTCCACAAGAATTATACTACCTCCGGGATTTAACAGTTTATGGATCTGTTGTAATAGCCTTCCCCGGTTAATGGGGCGGACAAATTGAAGAGTGAGGCAAAGGACTACAACTGATGCATTGATGATTTCAACATGTTTATTTAAGTCAGCTTCCAGTAGTTCGAATGGTCTTTTTACACCCATTCCGATAAAGTTTTTATGGCAACTCTCTAACATCTGAGGAGAGTTATCAATCCCAACGAACTTCACGGAATCATCCAAGACTGTATTTATTGAGAGCAAGGTGGTTCCTGTAGAACATCCCAAATCGTATAGAGAAGTGCCTGGTTTGGCATAATCCCTTGCAATTTCTGTTATCATCCGCTGAAATTCGAGATAAAAAGGGACTGAACGTACAACCATATCGTCAAATACATTGACAACAGTTGCATCAAACTTAAAATCTGAAGATTTTTCGATCTTGATTTTAAAAATCTGATCGGGATTCATTCCAATTTCTTTTTTCATCATATTTTTATCGATTTAAATGTTGTTCTTTTTAATTTCCATCGCCTGTGTGACCATAACCAGTCTTCAGGTTTCTTAATAATAATGCCTTCCAATTTTCTCATATATCTTTCGGTAATCTCGCCCGGTAATGTGTCGGATGGATTGCTGCATATTTCAAGCATTTCCACCGTATAATATCCTCGTTTTGTTCTTTGTATATCAGCATATATTACAGGCAGGTTGAATAGCCGGGCATAATGTTCAGGGCCATTAAGGCACGCAGTGTCCTGTTTAAGGAACTTTATCCAAATGGCCTTTTTAATGTTTCCCGGATTTTGGTCACTAACAAAAATATATGCTAAAGGATTGTTCCCTTTTGAGCGGAAAATATACTTTGAATCATATATTGATAAAAGCTCCATATTCCTTCTCATTCTTAGTTTACGGATATATTTATCAGTATAATTATTTGACAAAGGTTTATATAGTGAAACCAACTTATGCTTAAAGACGCTGCCTGATATTTGAGTACCCCATTCCCAGTTGCAATAATGAGCCATTGCTATGATTATGCTATGTCCTTTATCATAGTACTGGTTTACCACATTAGGATTCAGTATTTGATACCTCTTCAATAACCTATCAGGGTTTACTGAATATCCCTTAATACTTTCGAGACTTACATCGCACAAGTATTTATAGAACCGGCGGGTAATTATATTTATTTCCTCAAGGCTCTTCTCAGGAAATGATTTCTTCAGATTGTCATTTACCGTGTTAATTCTGTACCGTATTATGTACTGTAAAATGAAGGCACAAAAATCCGACAGCAGATAAAGAAGACTGAAGGGAATAATTGATACGAAAATATAAATAAACCTCAAAAAAAAGAACCCGAGAAATTTCATTTGCGGGAAGAAATTTGTTTTTATCTTCTAAACCTTCACACTGTTTTAAATAGTATCTTCAACATTTAATACGAACGCTCTTAATCCTTGATCTTCAACCTTTTTATTTAGTTCAGAAAGTTTTAATAACAATCCTTTTACTTTTTCATCGGGTATAACTGTCAGTAAGACATTATTTAACGACGGCCATGTATGTGTTCCCATGTGGGGTTCGCCTGTATCTGAGCCCCGGCCATTTACCTCGACCCACTGTGTATAACCCAGTATATCAAGACTGTCAAGAATATCTTCAACTTCTTCCGATAATGCCTGATTATGTGAAATAAGTACTGCCTTCATATAATTTTCTTTAAATAATTCTGATTCCAAAAAAACTGATTACTTAATTTTTGCTTTTTAGAGATTTGTTTCGTTCCCTTCTCATCCGGCCTACTCCAAACATGGTATAGATAGAAGGAACTAAAACGAGTGTCACTAATGTGGAAAAGGTTAACCCTCCAAGAATAGCTATGGCCATGGGCCGCCACATTTCAGAACCTTCACCTGCTGAAAAAATCATAGGGATCATCGCTAGAACCATTGTTGCAGTAGTCATTAATACAGGCCTGAGCCTGGAGCGGCCTGCTTTCACTACTGCTTCCTTCAAAGAAAAACCCCGGTCGCGTAACAGGTTGGTGAAGTCAACCAGGATAATCCCGTTTTTAACTACTATTCCAATCAGCATTACACCACCAATCAAAGAAATTACATTGAGCGTTGAGTTGAATACAAGCAGGGCCAGAATAACTCCTGTAAATGCAAAAGGCAAAGCGAACATTATTATAAAAGGTTCCGTCAGGGATTCAAACTGGGCCGCCATAACAATATAAACAAGTAAAACTGACAGTAACATCAACAGGATCAGATCACTGAATGATTTCTGCATATCCTGGGCGCTACCTCCAAATTCAATGGAGACATCATCAGGAACATTCATTTTAGCAATTTTCTGTTCCAATGCAACTCTGACGGTCCCTAAGTCGGTACCAGAAAGTGCTGCAGTGACTTTTACAACTCTTACCTTATTTTTTCTGTCAATATTGGATGGTGAATAGAATTGTTTTAATGATGTAATTTCACTCAGTTTAATTAATCTCCCCTGCGGGGTCTGAATGCTTATGTTTTCGATATCATCAGTTGATTTTCTGAAATTTTCATCGTAACGCACAATTACATCGTATTCATTACCGCCTTCTCTGTATTTTGTTGCTGTTACCCCGTTAATTCTGTTTCGGACAGCGGTTGCAACTGAAGCGGTATTTAATCCGAAATATGTCATTTTTTCATTGTCCAGGACTAATTGCAATTCAGCTTTTTCCTTATCACGACTGATCAGAATATCTTTAGTTCCTTCAACTTCTTCCATTGCTTTGGAAATCTGTTCAGCCAGAATATTTGTATTGTCAAAATCATTACCGAATATTTGCACTTCAAGGTTGCTTCCTCCTCCCATTCCCATCATGCTCGTCATTCTGGAACTACCGGGATCTACATAATATTTTTCAATTTCCGCGAACTTTTCGATATCTTTTCTTAATTCATCAGATACCTGAAAAATATCCTTTGTCCTCTCTTTCCTGTCTTTCATTCTGAAAGTATAGTTTATTATGTAATTACCGGTCTGTGTAAAAATGGCCATCATACTGTTCTCATCTCCAGCTCCTGCGCTTGTGGAGAAGATACTTACTTCAGGATATTTTTCCATAATAATTTTATCCAATTTGCGGGCAATTATCTTTGTTTCTTCAAGATTTACTCCCTGAGCCAGTTTGACCGTAACAGATATACGACCGTTATCCGATGCGGGCATGAATTCACTTCCCACAAATCGTGTAAGGAAAATAGACGATATAAAAATAACAGTTGAAATACCAACAACCATGAAGCGATGAGATACTGCATAAGAAAGTGTTTTTTCATAAAAAGTATCCATCCGGTCAAGCATATTTTGTGAAAACCAGAATATTTTCCCTCCAATATTATTTTTGTCGGGATTGTTTGTTTTTAAAATCTTGGATGATAACATAGGTGTTAATGTCAGCGCCACTATAACAGATGTTACAATAGAAATTGTCACTATAAATCCCAACGGTCTGAAAAGTATACCAGTCAGTCCTCCTAACATTGTCAGGGGAAGGAAAACTGCAACTATTGTAAGAGTCGATGCTATAACCGCCAGACTTACTTCATTTGTGCCATAAATTGATGCCTCTCTTGGGAATCCTCCATGTTCTATCTTTTTTGTGATATTTTCAAGTACTACAATGGAATCATCGACAACCAGACCAATTGCAATTGAGATAGAAGAAAGTGTAATAATGTTTATTGATCCCCCGCTCAGGTACATGTAAATGAATCCGGTAATTAAAGAAATTGGTATTGAAAGAGCCACTATCAGTGTAGCCCGTACGCGACCAAGAAAAAGCAAAACAACAAAAACAACGAACACCAGGGCATAAAGAACTGTCTCGGTCAGATTGTTAATTGACTGAATTGTATTTTCTGATGTATCGAGAAGTATATCAACTTTTACATCAGGAGGAAGTGTTTTCCTGATCTCTTCCATTTTCTTTTTTACGCCATTTGCAACTGTAACAGTATTAGCATCTGACTGTTTTTGAACCATCATCCTGGCGCTTTTTCTGCCATTTGTCAGCTCATCAGAATAACTTTTTTCCAAAGTATCTCGGACTGTTGCTATGTCTTTTATGTAAACGGTTCTTCCATTTATATTGCTTACAACAAGTTGCTTGATTATATCACTACTTTCAAATTCCCCCTGAAGTCTGAGGGAAATTTCAGAATTACCCATTTCGAGATTACCAGAGGGTAAATTGAGGTTATTGGAAGCTAATACTCCCGCTATCTGTTCAACAGACAAATTATATGCATCAAGTTTTCGCGGGTCAACATCAACCATTACAGCTCTTGTCGGAGCGCCCATCTGTATTATGTTTCCAACGCCGGAAACACGGTTTAGTGGTTGAACCATCTTATTATCTATAATATCTTTAATTGCCGGGTAACTTTCATCAGCTGTAACCGAAAACATAAGCACCGGAACCATACTTGTACTGATTTTAAGTATAGAAGGCGTTTCAACACCTTCAGGCAGGTTCCTTTCAATCATCCCGATAGCATCTCTTATTTCATTCGTTGATTCATCAAGGTTGGTACCCCAGGTGTATGTGAGTGTAATAACTGACAGATTATCTTTTGAACTGGATTCCATTTTATCAAGATTCGTCAGTGAACCGAAACCGTCTTCAAGCTTACGTGTGATATTTTGCTCTACATCAGCGGCATTTGCACCTGCATAAAAAGTAAACACGGTGATTATGGGCGGATCCATTTTAGGAAAGAAATCAACCGGAAGTTGAAAAAACGAATAAACTCCGAGGACAACCACCCCTATAAATATCATTATAGTGGTTATCGGTTTTTTTACAGCGCTGCTATATATACTCATATTGTTTTATTAATTCAGTTTTGACTTTTATTTAGAAATTTGAATGGGAGTTTTATTTTCAAGTTTGTTTTGTCCCACAACAACCAACTCATCTCCAACTTTAAGTCCTCCCAGGATTTCGGTCTTATCATCAGTAATAATCCCTGTTTTTACAAGTTTTTTTATGGCGATTTTATTTTCATTTATATACGCGTACATATCATTTGTCCCGGTTTGCTTAATCAGCGCTATTGAAGGTACCAATAAGGCGGAACCTTCACCGAAATTGATACTGATCTTTGCAAACATACCGGGCCTGAGCTTCAAATTGTCATTATGAATTTTTAGTTCAACTACAAAAGTTTTCGTTGCATTATCAATAATGGGATATATACGGAATATTTCTCCTTTGAAAGGTTTATCCGGGTATAAATCAGAAATAATATCTGCTTTTAACCCTAAGGATACCAGGGGGAAATAGATTGAAGATAAATTTACAAGGGATTTCAGATTATCTATCTGTACAATCGATAAAACAGCAGGTTTTCCTACTGCGGGAACAGGTGAACCAGAATATATTTCACCGTTTTCGAAATATTTACCTGAAATGATCCCGCTGAATGGCGCTTTCAGTTGTGTATTTTCAAGGAGAAACTCATAACTGCTTTTTGCAATTTCATATCGTGCTTTAACCTGGTCGTATTGCTGATCTGCAATACTTTCGGATTTTTTTAATTCTTCCATGCGTTTGAAATCCGTTTCGAGTGTGACCATATTTACATAAGCTTGCTGGAGCTGGGTGCGGTCCATCTGAACCAAAACCTGTCCCTGTTCGACCCTATCGCTTATTTCCACATTTATTTTTTCAATTCTTCCGGGAGATGCCGGAGCCAGGTGGATTTCCCTTAAAGCTGCCAGGGTTGACGTGTAATCAATTGTCCGGGAAATATTTACCTCTTCGAGTTTTATAGTTTTAACAATTTCAGTTTTAATAGTATCGGCCTGTGGAACCTGCACGTTATTTTTATTTGTAGTGCAGCCTGTATTTGATAAAATGAGTATTATCAACAGTAATGAGAATATAAAATATATATTTTTCATGTTTTATAGAATT
>CAYLYN010000210.1:0-7687 GCA_964387565.1 uncultured Rikenellaceae bacterium
CTGAAGTTCTAAACCCTTTGGAAATTAGTCCAGTTTAAAGGGGGTTAATACATAACTTCCATCTTCGGACTTCGGACTTCGGACTCCGGACTTTTTACCGTTCCAGGCTCTGAATACTGAATACAGAATCATCGACCTTTGCACCTTCAGCGATATTTGTCATTTTAAATTCCGATTTCCTGTTCGTTATCAGGTTTGAAGACAGCATCTCGCTTACCATGAATTTACCTCCTGGCAGATTATGAAACTCCTTAATCTCTATTATTTTAGAAATTTTATTTTCAAAATTATAGATCTCCATCCTGTGTACCTGATAATCATCCATGTCGATGTAACTTACCTTCTTTGAATATCCATACTCATCCTCCTTATCTTCATCAACAGGTACACTCTCAATAACAAACTGACTATTAGTACCTGACTGTGCAAGATGTTTATGAACAAAATCACTTACTGGTGGAGAACTCATATCGGCATTTGTGAACTCCGAATTCATAAAACTCTTTCCCTTCTCAGAGCTGACAATGCGACGGGTTTTCTTTAAAGCTGGCAGATATATCCACATCTCGTCTGCTGTTTTTAAATTGTCAATTATCAGCATGGAAGTTCCTTTAACGTCAGGAGGTGAGAGGAACTTAATGTATCTCTTTTCCACCCCTTCAGGATAACTCTTTGTTGACATCGCAAACGTTCTTATCCTTGTGCTTCCATTCTTCTCTGTTATTGTCAGAGTTATATTTGCACTCATTGTACCTGCTATGCTCAATTCTCTCGATTTATCCATAATAACTTCAGGTTCAGGCAATTGAGCTGATGCCTGCAGAATTGTCATCATCACGGATAATGTTATAACTGATATCTTCATGATTTTTTTGTTTTATTTCTTTTCGTTCAAAATCCTTTTCAAGAAATGATGGTCTGAATTTTAGAATAAAGGCCGGTATGATAACTAATGCACCGATAAGACACGTACCTATGGAAATGAATACAAGATAGCCAAAGAACCTTATTGACAGGAATCCCGAAAACATCAGAACAGAAAAACCTGCCATAACTCCCAGTGCATTGATAATAATACTCCTGCCAATAGTAGTTATTGCAGAAATGGTAGCTTCAGCATAACTAAGCCCTTTTTTATAATTGAGGTTGAAGCACCATAAATACTGTATTGTAAAATCAACTCCAACTCCGATCATTATCGATGAGAGCAAAGCCGTTGCTGCATCAAGTGCTATGCCTGTCAGGCCCATGAATCCGAAACCTATTAAAATGGAAAAGGCTAGAGGTATTGCTCCAGCCAGCCCTCCTCTGAAAGATCTGAAAATAACCGAAAGCAATAAAACTACAGTTACCAGGGCCAGGAAAAGTGAAGATGCCTGTCCCTTAATTATCTCTCCTGCAAAATCATCCATGATAATGGCATAACCTCCGGTTACAATGCTGGCAGGAAATGTTCCTCTGTATCCTGAAATTTCATTTTTAATTATTTTTATGTTGTCATTGCTTGCGTCAGATAGTTTGACAAGGATATGAGCTTTCGTATTTTCAGGATTAATTAGTTGTTTAAAATCGTCAGGTTCACCACTCAGGTAGTAAAGCTCAAACATCTGGGTTATAGCTTCTTTAGAATCAGGTATTGAATTGAAGTATTTCTCATTCTCAGAAAATATTGCCTTACTCATTTCCCTGATAGCTAGCGAAATGGAATAAACATCACCAACTCCGTCCTTCTTTTCAATATCCCGTGTCATACTGTCAATACCTTTCATAACTTCAGGACTAAGGATATCGCCTTCGAGCATCACTGATATTGTCTGCGATCCTCCGAATTTTCTGTTTATCAGTTCAGATGTCTTCTTAACAGGATGACTGTCCGGGAAATAGTTCTCCTGATTTGTATCGATCCTTATAAAAAATATTCCTGCTGAAACAGTTATTGTAACCAGTGCAGAAATAATGAGTATCCTGCCATTGTGCCTGATTATAAACCTTGAGTTTCCTTTTAATAGTTTATCAAGCAACAAATTCATATAGTCGTCCTTCCGTGTTTTTAAACGACCCGGTCCTGCCTGGTAAATCATTGAAGGAATCAACAGCAGGCTCATAAACAGGGCAATGCCTACTCCTGTAGCTGCAAGTATTCCAACCTGTCTTGCAGGAATTATTGAATGAGTTAATAAACCAAGTATTCCTGCAATAGTCGTCAATCCGCTGAACAGGATAGGCATATTCAGTGAGCGGTACAATCTGCGAAGAACATCCCTGCGTGAAAGTGACGGCTCATCCTGTAGAATTTCCTGCTGCCTGGCTGTCAGATATATTCCATAATTATTTGCAACAGCAACCATTATTACAGGTACAAGCAATGTCATTATTGACATTTTCCACCCGAAGAGTGGCAGCAGTCCCATGCTAATGAGTGTTGATATTAGCACTACAGAAAAAGGCATAGCCACACTGCGCCATGAACCGAGGGTGATTTTGAGAACTAACAGCATAATAATAAGAGCTAAAGGAACCAGCTTTACCGCATCTTTTTTGACGTCTGAAATAATATATTTCCGTATATAGGGCAGTCCTCCGGTTCTTACTTCCATCCCTGAAGGATTAGAGATCAATATTGAATCAATCTTTGCGAGAGTTTCCGTTTCGGGAATGTTCTTATCTATAAATGCTGTTATTGACGCCGATGTCAGATCATGCGAAAAAGCTGTACCTTCAGCAAACCTGTTCCCGGAGATTTCATGCTGTAGTATCCTTGTCTCATCGTCGTTTTCAGGTATTCTTTTAATAAGTCTTTCTGCTATCATGGCGCCTTCCTCATTTTTTATCGATCTGACTGTAAAAGGAGAGGTCCTGCTGGTTATTCCAGGCATCCGTGACAGGGCACGGTCTATGGTTCTGATTATTTCCAGATTTTCCTTTTTAAGGATTGAACTGTCTGTGAACAAGATAACAACCATATCCTGCACTCCGAATTCATTTTCTATTGTATCAGTATCTATCCTTGATTTCATTGATGCAGGAATATAGTTTCTGATCTCAGGGTCGGTCTCGGAGAAGGGTATAATTATTCCGGAGATTATCCCGGTCAGGATACATACTATGATTATTATCCAGCGATTCCGGATAACGAAATCAGTTATTCTTTCAGAAATCGATCCTGATGGTTGCATAGATGTTATTCATAAAATCATCAACCAGTTCATAAAGTGATCCTTCAATCCCTCTGTAATACGCAACGCCGGCTATGAAGGAAAGTCTGTCTGATGGTTTAATTTTAATTTCTGGTATTAGCACCAAATCCTTTGATGTTAAATTATACATGGCATTAAGTGAGGGTGTTAGCATGCCATAGGCAAGATCAGTTTCAACTCTTAGTCCAGCCGAATGATATGACCTTTTAATCTGATAATTATATAGCCGGTTAAAGGATCTGACCTGCTGTCTTATATAATTCACA
This sequence comes from uncultured Rikenellaceae bacterium, assembly GCA_964387565.1. Lineage (GTDB taxonomy): Bacteria > Bacteroidota > Bacteroidia > Bacteroidales > VadinHA17 > LD21. Next base: position 3,464 of record CAYLYN010000210.1, read on the forward strand.
ATATCAAATCCCGGGTCTGTCATTAGTTGTCCCATCACACTAAGATCAATCTCTGTACCCAGGACAGGTTCTGCTGAAGGTGCTGTATATTTACGGAGAAATTTTCCGTTATATTCCAACATAAACCTCCAGTTTCCTCTTGAATAATCAACTCCTGCTACCCATGAAATTTCCGGCAGAGGGATATATTCGTACTCCTTATATGAGAGTATGGGATCTGACCACGCTGCTAATCCACGGATGCCAAAATCAGCAATTGAAGTCTCAAAATCAAAACCGATCACTCTTGTCTTATAAGGATTAAATGAAAGTTCCAGTGACGGTAAAGGAATACCACCTGAATTGTCAAGCTTAAAATCAGTCAGCTTCATGCCGGGCATTGGATCATATCCCTCAAACCATGATATGCTGGCATCAAAATTGTGAATATGAAAGTCAGTCTTAATACCATAAGAGAACATCTGCTTTTCGGTCAGAAGAGAATTGATTTGGTTAATCCTGACATATTCAGGAATCGGGACTGGATCGATGATAAGCACTGAGGATCTGTAATAAGGAACCAGAGCTGCCTCAAAGCTCATAAATTCAAATGGATGAATCCGAAAATCGGCAATAAGATTTCCCATATCCATGTCAGCTTTTTCCGGAGACCGTATAATATAATTTTGAGGATTTAATTTTGACAGAGGACTGACGAAATCAGTCTTTCCCCAATTAATGATCTGCTGTCCGGCAGTAATGTCCCATTTTTTTCCATATGCCTTCACATAAGCTTCCTGTAAATAAATGGAGCTGACAGGTTCATGGAATTCAACTCCATACCTGAATCGTATATCAGCATATGCCCTGAAATTTAAATTGTTTGATGTGTTGATCTTAAATGCAATATCAGAAAAAGCACTGGGTAAATATGGTGTATTTGAATCAGCCTTATCAAGGGCTGCATAACAGCCGCCTCTTATAAAACCATATGCTTCAGTATTCTTATCTGCTCCGTCGGAAACAATTTCCGGATCATTAGTCTGACCTGGAACCGATTTAAAGTAAATCAGGAGAAGAAAAATTATGAGTATCCTGGATACAAATCTCATATTCACTTTTTGACATAAAGTAACTGTTCAGAATTATGCAAATCGTCTGAGCCGTCTGTCCCGAACCAATAAAAACAATAAATTATGTTCGTCCCGAGCGGGAAGAACCCCTCACTTTAAGATACCAGTTATAGTCTCCCTGTATTTACTGGGAGTCATACCTGTATGTGATTTGAAAATTGAATTGAATGTTGTCTTTGAATTAAATCCTGAATCGTAGGCAATAGCGAGAATTGTAAAATCATCATTCTTCGGATCCCCAAATCTTGATATTACTTCCTTAACCCGGTATTCATTAATAAAAAGGAAAAAACTTTTACCATGACTCTCATTTAATATCTGTGTAAGGTAATGGCGCGGAATATTTGTTAACTGTGATAGATCATGTATGCTAAGATCCCTGTTAAGGTATGGTTTCTCAGATTCAACATATTTGATAAGCTTCTCCAGGTATGCTTTGGCCTGGTCCTCTTTAAGTCCGCTCCTTGCATATTTCTCAGTTTCAATACCGTTCTCATCCTCACTCAGTTGAATCTTTTCTCCGAAGATTACAGGTTGTTTGATTCCATAAAAACTATAAACAAAGGTAAACAGGGTTATAAATCCAAATATCACGAAATAAGGATCAAAAGGAATGTAATTTCCAAACATGTTAATTCCGCCAAGAATAAATACAATAAAATAAGCTGTATAGAAACTGATTGATAATACTTTCAGCCAGTTAAGGGTTAACATGCCTGAAGTGTATGATACGAAATTTTTCAGATTATCCTGGTGCCGTCTGATAACTATAAAAGACAATGTGCTGTATAGAGTAATTGAAAGAAAAAAACAAATTCCATAGACAATCCTGAGGGAGATTAATTTATCAGGTACAAAAAAGCTTCTGAGATCCCTTACCAGTGGTTCAGTTCTGAATATTACAGATACAACAAAGAATCCCGCAAAAGGAAGAAAATGCAGAAGGGAGAACCAGTTGAATTTCCTGTCCGGCTTTGTCATATGGATCACATACAGATAGAGTAGTGGCCCGTATGTAAATGTAATAAACTGGAATGAGTACATTTCAATCACCTTACTGTTGATAAGGGCAAAAATCAGCTCTATACAAATCAGAAACAGCCAGGCTGACATAACTCTTTTAGCAGTTGTAAGAGGTTTGCCTGTGACAATCAGAAGACCTGCAAAGAAAGACTGCGAAATTCCAATGTATAATACAGGATCTATATTAACCATGGGCCTGTTCCTAGAAGATATTTTCACCCAAATATAGCTAAAACCCGACATTTATTAGGTATTTTTGACAATACAATCAGAGTAAATATTATATTGCACCCGCAAATTTTATTTTGAACAATTAACTAACTGTCACGTATATGAGCGTTCTTCTAAACAAAGATTCAAGAGTTATTGTACAGGGCTTTACAGGTAGTGAGGGTACATTTCATGCAACACAGATGATAGAATACGGAACCAATGTAGTAGGAGGGGTCACGCCTGGAAAAGGAGGACAGAAACATCTTGATCTGCCGGTTTTTAATACTGTCAGAGAGGCTGTTAAGGAAACAGGTGCTGATGTTTCAGTAATCTTTGTGCCGCCAGCCTTTGCAGCAGATGCCATACTTGAGGCAGCTGATGCCGGAATCAAGCTCATTGTGACCATAACTGAAGGCATTCCTGTATCCGATATGATTCTGGTTAAAAACCATATCAAATCAAAAAGCTGTCGTCTTATCGGCCCTAACTGTCCTGGGGTTATTACTCCTGGAGAAGCAAAGGTTGGTATAATGCCCGGTTTTATACATAAAAAAGGGTCTGTGGGAATAATTTCCCGATCAGGTACTCTCACATATGAAGCAGTGGATCAGGTTACCAAAACGGGCCTTGGGCAATCAACCTGCATAGGTATTGGTGGCGATCCGATCGTAGGCACAACAACGCTGGATGCAGTTAAACTTATGATGGATGATAATGAAACCAAAGCAATTGTAGTTATTGGTGAAATCGGAGGAACAATGGAAACTGAAGCTGCTGAATGGATAAAGGAAAACGGGACAAAACCGGTTATTGGTTTCATTGCCGGACAAACTGCACCTAAGGGACGAAAAATGGGACATGCCGGTGCTATAATCGGGGGTAAGAATGATACGGCCAGCGCCAAAATGGAGATTATGAAAGAGTGTGGAATACACGTGGTTCAGTCGCCTGCCGATATAGGCAGTACCGTCTTTAATGCACTAAATGGAAAGAAGTAAAGCTTTTTTATATATTTGCAGCACTTTTAAATATCAGAAACGATGAAACTACTTGAAGGAAAAACAGCACTTATAACCGGGGCATCACGTGGGATCGGTAAGGCTATCGCCCATAAATTTGCCATGGAAGGCGCTGACATTGCCCTTACAAATATTGCTGATGATGAAGATTTCCAGGCCACTATCAAAGAACTTGGCAACCTGGGAGTAAAGGTTAAGGGATATGTATCCAATGCCGCAAGCTTCAGCGATTCGCAGCATGTGGCTGATGAAGTGGCAAAGGACTTTGGCAGAATAGACATCCTGGTGAACAACGCAGGTATCACAAGGGATACTCTCTTAATGAGAATGACAGAAGATCAGTGGGATACAGTTATTGCTGTAAACCTTAAATCAGTGTTTAATCTCACCAAAGCCGTTCTCAATACAATGCTAAAGCAGAAAAGCGGTTCAATTATTAATATGAGTTCCGTTGTGGGAGTATCGGGTAATGCTGGTCAAAGTAATTATTCTGCATCAAAGGCAGGGATACTGGGATTTACAAAGAGTGTTGCAAAAGAGGTTGGATCGCGTAATATACGTTGCAATGCTATTGCTCCCGGATTCATTATCACCGAGATGACAGAGAAACTTCCTGAAGATGTTAAGACTGAATGGGCAAATAAAATTCCATTGAGAAGGGGTGGAACCCCTGAGGATGTTGCAAATACAGCTGTTTTCCTGGCATCAGAACTTTCTTCTTATGTAAGCGGACAAACAATTCATGTCTGTGGAGGTATGTTAACTTAAAAATATTTATTATATTTACAAAACCGCAGGGTGCCTATCCTTTTAGCACGAGGAAATGCAGCGAGACATATTTATTCCACACTTATTTT
>CAYLYN010000211.1:0-7661 GCA_964387565.1 uncultured Rikenellaceae bacterium
CAAACCTTCCGGTTGACGGAAACCTCGATCTTCATAAAGGAGTGTATAACAGGATAGTACAACAGTACAGGATTAAGAAGCCTCTCTCATTCAGAATGGTTACATCCTGTGATGTCCCGCCGGGAAGTGGCCTGGGCACTTCATCAACCATGGTAGTTGCAATCCTTAAGGCATTTACCGAGTGGCTGAATCTTCCTCTTGGTGATTATGATATGGCACGACTGGCCTATGAAATTGAAAGGAAGGATCTGGGACTTAGCGGGGGCAAGCAGGATCAGTATGCTGCAACATTCGGAGGATTTAATTTTATTGAATTCCATGATAATGACAGGGTTATTGTTAATCCGCTGAGGATTAAAAGATGGGTTATCGACGAACTTGAGGTATCTATGGTTCTTTTTTACACCGGCGATTCCAGGTCATCCGACAAAATAATCAGGGAGCAACAGCAAAATACAGCACATGGCAAAAAGTTGTCAGTTGAAGCTACTCATAACATCAAAAAGAACTCTTTTGTGATGAAGGATCTCCTGCTTAAAGGTGAAATAGTCCAGTTCTGCAAAGCTCTTGGTAAGGATTGGGAGAATAAGAAAAATATGGCTTCATCAATAACCAATAAAAATATCGACAGAATATATGATTCTGCGCTGAAAGCAGGCGCCTACGGGGGAAAAGTCTCCGGAGCAGGGGGAGGGGGATTCATGATTTTTACAGTCGATCCGGTAAAAAAGATAAACCTTATAAGATCATTGAACAGCTTCAGCGGAAAAGTACTGAATTTCCATTTCAGTGATAATGGATGCCAGAGCTGGAAAATTAATGAAAATGTGTAACTCAAATGAATAATAAAATCCGAAATCAGATTCTGAGCAGCATCAGTACTGCTGAAAAGATTGCAGGCTCGGAGGAGTTATTGTCTGTGATAAGCCTGGCAGCTGCAACAATAATAGAATCTTTAAAAAGAAACGGAAAGATCATTATAGCAGGTAATGGTGGTAGTGCAGCTGATTCACAGCATATTGCCGCTGAATTTGTAAACCGCTTTTATTTTGACCGGGAAGGTTTGCCGGCTGTGGCCATTACAACGGATACATCTGTCATAACCGCTATTGGCAATGATTACAGCTTTGACAGGATTTTTGCAAGGCAGATAAGCTCAATCGGCAGAAAGGGTGATGTTTTCCTTGCTCTTTCTACATCAGGAAATTCAGTAAATATCCTGGAAGCAATAAAAGAGTGTGATAATCAGGGAATAAGGACCATCGGATTTACAGGTTCATCCGGTGGCAAAATGAACGATCATTGTGACATAATTATTAAAGTTCCATCGGATGAAACACCAAGGATACAGGAAATGCATATTCTGATTGCCCATATAATCTGTGCAATTGTGGAGGAAACAATTTTTCAGAAGCCGAAAATTGTAAGATAATGGAAGCAATCATTCTTGCAGGCGGACTTGGAACAAGGCTGAGGAGTACAGTTGCCGGACTCCCTAAACCTATGGCCCCGGTTAACGGAAAACCATTCCTTTTTCACATATTAAACTGGCTAAAGGATTATCCGCTTGATAAGATCGTAATATCAACAGGCTATGTATCTGAGCTTATAATAGAATACTTTGGTAACAATTTCCATGGGATTCCGCTTGAATATACTGTTGAACAGATTCCTCTCGGAACAGGCGGTGCAATAAGATTTGCCATGCAGAAATGCGACGGTAATGATTTCCTGGTGCTGAATGGGGATACCTATTACCCGGTTGAGCTGGATAAGTTTATTTCATTCCATACTGAAAGAAAAAGTATGTTTTCGATAGTGCTTAAGCCCATGAAAGATTTTTCACGTTATGGCAGTGTTAAATGCGAAGGCGATACTGTGGAGAGGTTTGTTGAGAAGAAACAATGTGTAGATGGGCTCATTAACGGAGGTATATATTTAATAAACAGGAATTTTTTTGAGTCTCAGAACCTGAAAGAAGTATTTTCTGTCGAAAAAGATATCCTTGAGAAAAATGCCGGATCAGGAGTCATAAAATGCATGGTTTCAGATATGCCGTTTATTGATATAGGAATCCCTGAAGATTATGAGCGTGCAGGGGATTTTATAAAAAGTATCCATAAACAGTGATACATGAATAAAGCTCTTTTTATCGACCGGGACGGTGTTATTAATGTTGACAGGGTGCATGTATTCCGAATTGACCAGTTTGAATTTACTGATGGTATCTTTGATCTATGCAGGCGTTATTATGAAGCTGGTTATCTTATCCTCATTATCACCAACCAGGCAGGAATTGCTAAGGGTCTTTATAGTGAAAATGATTTCCGCGTACTCATGGCATGGGTTTCATCTGAGTTTGAAAATAATGGTATCAGAATAGCAGGGATATACCATTGTCCTCATCATCCTGATTTTACCGGAGCATGTAGTTGCCGGAAACCTGAACCCGGAATGATTTTGCAGGCAACGGCTGAATTTAACCTGGAGATAGAAAAATGTGCACTTATTGGAGATAAGGAAAGTGATATTGAAGCCGGCAGAAGGGCAGGCATTCCTGAAGAAAATATGCTCCTGTTGAAAGGAAGTCCGGTGAAATACCTGAGTAAACTACCAGGAAAATTTTGATATTCAGAAATTTACTTTGTTCCTGATAAGGTAATTATTTCTTTCTGAAGAATTCCTGTTTACAAGTTCTCCCAGAAATCCGGTAAGGAACAGTAATGACCCTATTACCATTACTGTCAGAGCAATATAAAAGTAGGGACTGTCAGTAACAAGTGGTGCCCGCAGTCCCTGATTTATAAATACAAGCTTTCTAATACCGAGATACCCTGCCATAATAAATCCGGCAAAAAACATCAGGGTTCCCAGAAACCCGAAAAGGTGCATGGGATTTTTCCCGAAGCGTGTTATAAAACCAATTGTGAGAAGGTCAAGATATCCCTTGATGAATCTGTCAAGGCCATATTTTGTTACACCATACTTCCTGGCATTGTGCTGTACAACTTTTTCTCCAATTTTTCTGAAGCCTGCTTCTTTTGCCAGCATTGGAATATAACGGTGCATTTCGCCGAATACTTCAATGCTTTTGACCACTTCGTTACGATATGCCTTTAATCCGCAGTTAAAGTCATGAAGCTTTATTCCGGATGCCCACCTTGCAGTTCTGTTATAAAATCTGCTTGTGATTTTTTTCACAAAGGGGTCATATCTCTTCTTTTTCCAGCCCGAAACAATATCGAAATCTTCCTCCTTTATCATTCTGAAGAGTTCAGGAATCTCATCCGGACTGTCCTGCAGGTCAGAATCCATTGTAATAACTACCTCCCCGGAAGAATTACTGAAACCTGTATGAATAGCTGCTGCTTTACCATAGTTCCTGCGGAATCTGAAGCCTTTTACCAGGCTGTTATCTGCTGCCAGCTCCGATATTTTCTGCCATGTTGAATCCGAACTGCCGTCATCGATGAAAATGATCTCATAGCTGATACCATTTGAAGTACATACCCTGTTAATCCATTCAGCAAGTTCCTGAACAGATTCCTCTTCATTATATGCCGGTATGACAACAGACAGATCCATAAAGATTGTCCTACTGGTTTTCGGGAGTATCAATAAGAGGGTTGCCCTCCTTCTTAATAAAAATGCTTATTATGAGAGTAAGAACTGTTCCCCAGAACATGCTGCCAAGGATACTGACAGGTGCCATAATCTCCGGTTTCATTATTTTTCTCTGGATTGCCATTCCTGCATCAACAGCCTCCTGAGGAATTCCTTTTTGCAGCATTTTTTCTTCAACAAATGCAAGTTGTTTTTCTGTGAGACCGGTATCAATTACGGTATATAAAATATACATGAAAATTGCCCCGATAATTGCACTGTAAAGGAACATAACCACCCCTGCACCAACAGATTGTCCGTAAGTAATCTGCCCGTGCATGTAATTGTCGCGATAAGACTTCAGAAGAAAATATAGAAGTGCTATCAGTATAACAATATATGCATATTGCTGGGCCGGATTAAATGTAAGGTCCAGGAAATACATTATCAGTGAGTACACAATACCAACGAGACCAAGTATCAGCCCGTTGGTCAGACTGGCTTTCCATACATTGACTTTTTCTTCCATGATGGTTTGATTTTGATTTTCAGGGTTACTAAAGATTAAACAAATATAATGTAAAAAACAGAAAAATCAGATGAGGTGTTAAAATGGCTCAGAAATTTTGCCACGACCTTAATTTGTAGTATTTTTGCATCGGGTAAGTCTTATACGACCAGCTCCTGCTGAACTCCCCCAGGATCGGAAGGTAGCAAGGGTAGGCAGTTGTAGCGGTGCGATATAAGTAGCTTACCCTTCTTTTTTTAAAGTAATATTTTATGCTTCTGAAGATCTTTCACGAGAATCCTAACGACAAGCGCATCAGGATGGTGGTTGAGACGCTTGAGGCCGGAGGCATAATTATCTATCCCACCGATACTGTATATGCCATGGGTTGCGATGTGAAGGCGCATAAGGCGATCGAAAAAATTGCCCGCCTGAAGGGCCTTAACCCCGACAATCCCGACATGTCGCTTATCTTTCACGATATGAGCCAGCTGTCGGAATACACGGTAATCCGCGATAATCATATTTTCAAGCTTCTTAAAAGGAACCTGCCCGGGCCTTTTACATTTATAGTGCAGGCAAACAACCAGATACCCAGGATGTTCAAGAACAAGAAGAAGACTGTGGGTATAAGAATTCCCGATAATAACATCATTCTTGAGCTTGTCCGCGAGCTGGGACGACCGGTCATTACCACCTCCATCCATGACGCCGATGAGATAGTTGAGTACACCACCGATCCCGAGCTCATATGGGAGAAGTACAGGGGCTTTGCCGATATTGTGATAAATGGTGGTTACGGACGAAATGAGGCATCAACTGTTGTCGACTGCACCGGCGATGAGCCTGTCATTCTGAGGCAGGGTCTGGGGATACTCGAATTATAAGGAGGGAAGCCTGACTCTTCCTAATGCCTGTAGAAGCTTACCGAAAACAGGGCCAGCACTGAAAACAGCTCAAGCCTTCCCATAAGCATCAGAAGGGAGAAAAACCATTTACCTGCAACTGGGACAGGCGAATAATTATGGAAAGGGCCAAATTCACCAAGGGCAGGACCGATATTTCCGAGCATCGATGCCGATGTGCTGATGGAAGTTATCACATCATAACCCATGAAAGAGATCACAAGCGAGCTGACACAAATTATAAGGAAGTACAGAGTAACAAAAACCAGCAGGTTATAAATATATATATCAGGTATCGTTTTATTATCGAGCCTCACCGGAATCACCGCATTAGGGTGAAGCATCTTCTTTATCTCGTGCCTCGAATTACGTGTCATAAGCAACAGCCTGATAACCTTAAGGCTGCTGCTTGCCGAGCCCGAAGTGCCGCCAGTGAACATCAGTATGAATACAATCAGCACCACGAGGCTGCCCCACAAGGTATAATCGGCAGTGTAAAAACCGGTGGTGGTGATTACCGAAACTGTATGAAAGGCACCCTCGACAAGCGACTGCAGGGCACCAGGTTTGTTGTATAAATAATGAATTCCCGAGACAAGAATTATAAAAACAATGCAAAGCAGGATATAATACCTGAACTCGTTGTTCCCCGATATCTTGCGGAAGTTTCTCTTGATGCCAAAATACACAAGGGTGAGGTTTGTCCCGGCCATGAACATGAAGATTGTCATCACGATCATTATATATGGAGAGGCAAAGGCCGCCAGACCATCGTTCCGGGTTGAGAACCCACCTGTTGACACTGTTGTGAGCGAATGACAGACTGCGTCGAAGAGAGGCATCCCCCCGGGCAGAAGGAGCAGTATTTCGGCTATTGTCATGGCAATATATGCTCCGGCAAGACGTTTTGCTGCTTCCGAAACCCTTGGATTGATCTTATCGGCTGCCTGGCCTGTGAAATCGGTTATTGTGAGCTGAATGTTAAGCGATTTGACTACAGGAAGAAGCGAAAGGGAAATAAGTATGAAACCAATGCCTCCCAGCCACTGGGTCATGCTTCGCCAGAAAAGTATACCATGGCTCAGCGATTCGGGATCGGCAATAAGGGTGGCTCCGGTGGTTGTAAAACCCGACATCGATTCGAAGAAAGCATCGGTAAATGAATTGAAAGCTCCCCCAAATAAATACGGAAGCGTTCCGAAGAGGCTTAGGATCAGCCATATGCCTGTTAAGGCTACAAATCCTTCCTTGTTTCCTGAAAGTCTTTCCTCGTTACGCAGGGGAGTGAAAACCAGGACACCTGTTGCTGCAGTGATGGCCCCTGAGAGGAAAAGGGAACCGGCAGCTTCGTTATACATCAGGGCCACAACAGCCGAAAGGAACATGAAAAGGCCCTCAATGATAATGATCTGGCTGAAAACCCTCGCTATAACTCTGAAGTTGAACATAAACGTCAGGTGAAGAATTTTACCACCCTGTCGTAAGCATCGGGCAGTGTAAACACCACAACCTTGTCGTTAGCCTTAATAATTGTGTCGCCTGTTGCAATAAAAGGTACGCCCTCACGCGATCCTCCGCCCACAATGGCATCCTTGGGGAATTCAATACCCCTGAGTGTCCCTTTTGTGATCTTCGAATTCGCAGGAACATTAAACTCAATTATCTCTGCCTCAGTACCTGTCATGTATTTTACCTGTGTGATGTTCGGGCTTGTTGTGTGCCTGAATATTCTTGCTGCTGTAGCAATTTTCTTATTGATGATTGTGTCGATTCCTGAGTTTTCGGCCAGGTTGATATATTCCATATTCTCAACCTCGGCAATGGTCTTTTTCACACCCAGCTTCTTTGCAAGGAGGCATGATAAGATGTTGGTCTCCGAGTTCCCGGTAACAGCTACAAATGCATCCATGCTCGAGATACCTTCCTGCTCAAGCAATTCAATATTCCTGCAATCGCCATTGATTATGAGGGTGTTATCAAGAATCTCCGATAAGGCTGCACAGCGTTCGGGATCGGAATCGATAAGCTTTACATCCGACTTCTTTTCCATGTGCATGGCAACATGCTTTCCTATACGGCTGCCGCCGAGTATCATTATGCTTTTTGCCTCGGAACTTTCCCATCCCGATGCTTTCATCATTTCCTCAACTCCTTCCCGGGTGGAAATTACGAAAACAAAATCGCCCACCTGGAAGTGCTCATTTCCCCTTGGAATGATTGTTTTGTCGTTTCTTTTTATTGCAACTGCCCTGTACTGGTCGGTCTTATTGCTTATGGCAACCTCCTGGAGGCTTTTGTGAAGAATGGGAGATTTTTCATCAAGCTTCTGAACAAACATCGAGAGTAATCCGTCGGAAAATTCCATATATTCAGTAGTACCTGTCTCCTGCAGGAGTCCAAGCACATCCCTGGCAGCAATCAGCTCGGGGTAGATCAGTGAATCAATACCGATCGATTTGAAAAACTCGAGGGTGCTGTGCTCCAGGTAATCAATATTATCGATGCGGGCAATTGTTTTTCGGGCTCCGAACCGTTTTGCAAGGATAGAAGAGGTAATATTGGTATCTTCCGAATGGGTTACTGCAATAAAAAGCTCTGTCTTTTTCTGAAGAACCTCCATCAGTATCTTAACCGATGTGGCTGAT
>CAYLYN010000212.1:0-7597 GCA_964387565.1 uncultured Rikenellaceae bacterium
GGGATGATGCCAGTCTATCAGTGAATAATAAAAGCCTACCTTTAGCCCTTCAGCCCTGAAAGCCTCAACATACTCTTTAATAAGATCTTTGCCTATCGGTGTATTTGTAGCCTTGTAATCAGTGAATTTTGAGTCAAAAAGGCAAAATCCCTCATGGTGTTTGGCAGTTAGAACCACATATTTCATTCCTGCGGCCTTTGCCTGCTTTGCCCATTCCCTGGGATCGTAAAGGTCGGGATTAAACATCTCAAAATACTTCTGATACTGGTCATTGTTAAGACGTTCATGATTTTTGACCCATTCATGACGGGCAGGCAGCGCATATAATCCCCAGTGGATAAACATTCCAAAACGGGCATCGGTCCACCATTTCATCCTTTGGATCTTCTGGGCCTCAGTCTCTTTGGGTAGTTGGGCCTGAGAGTACTGTGAAATTATTAACAATAATAATGTTAATGCAATGATTGATAGATTTTTAAGTTTCATAAGTCAGATTTTATAATAAATAAAAGATCCATTCAATGTAAAATTAATACTTTTTCTCTGTGAACCTCCATGAAACCTTTGTGGAACTCTGTGTAAGTTCTTTTTTGTTTCACAGAGTCACGATAGCTATCTGGACACAAAGAAGACACAGAGATTAATCAGAAGTATCTTTTCTGAAGTATCTCCAGTAATTCATCATTTGAAAGTTTTACCGGATTATTCTTACAGTCGGTATTCCTGACTATTTCAGTAAAATCATTTTCATCGGCTCCTGAGGATTTTAGTCCTGGTAGTTTAATTTCCTCACTCAACTTATATAAATAATCGATGAATCCGTCAGTGAAATAATCATCGCTTCCCTCCTTCCCGTCGAGGAACAACCTCCCAAGGGATGCATATTTTGAAAGCACTGCATTGTTTTTCTCCCTGCGTAAAATCCTGATGTTTATCTCATTTGCTGAAGCCATCAATGTCCCGCAAATAACCCCGTGGGGTATATCGTATCTTGCACCTATGGAAGATGCAAAACCATGAACTACACCCAGACCTGCATTTGCCAGACAGATACCTGAGGTGAGGGCAGCAAAAGACATTCCTGCCCTGGCTTCTGCATCATTGCCATTCCTGAAGCTTCTCAAAAGAGAGCCTTTTATTGCCTTCAGACCTTCATATGCAAGTGCATCAGTATATCTGCTGGATTTGTCCGAGAGAAAGGCCTCTGTAAGCTGTGTGAAACAATCCATGCCGCTTGCAGCTGTAATACCTGGAGGGCAGAGGATTGAAAGTTCCGGATCGACCAGAGCAATTTCAGGTACAAAATTATCATGTCTCAGGGACCTCTTGAAGCCATCTGGTCCGGTTTTTGAAATCACGGCATTCTTGGTTGCCTCGCTTCCTGTGCCGGAGGTAGTAGGAACTGCAATATAAGGGATCTTTGTACCTGGATGTGTTTTTGTCCCGGTAACTTCAAGAAATTCCTTTACAGAATCATTCATATAAAGCATTGCTGAAACAGCCTTGCCGGCATCGAGAACGCTGCCTCCGCCAATACCCACTACAAGATCAGGTTTTAGGTCAGCTGTTTGACTGACAGCATTATCTATCAGCTCAGGCGTTGGCTCACTGCCTATTGAAATATGCTTCCACACCGCTTTGTCCTTTTTCAGATCTGCGAAAAGCCTCTCTGCCTGTAATGTTTCCAGAAATGATCTTTTCCCGGTAACGATAATTAATCTGCTGCCATGTTTTTTTACAAATTCAGGCAAACGTGCAATAATACCGCTTTTAAAATATATGGCCGGTATTTTCGCAAACTGGAATGGACTTACCATTTTGAGGGATCTTCCGGTTCGATTATCTTGTATTTAATCCCTGAACGTGGTTCGGCCATATAATCGGCAACAGTATCACGCCAGACAGCATAATGCGGAGTCAGCTTGTGGTCAGCAGCTGCCTGCTCGGTTTCATATGCCTCATATAGCATGAACTGGCAGGGATCATCGGCCATCTGCACAACATCAAACCTGAGATTACCTGGCTCCTTCACCGATTCCCGGTGGTTATCGATTGTTGCATTTATGAAACGATCTATCAGATCTTTCTTCACCTTAATATGAACACATGTTACTATCATAATTGAAGATGTTTCAGTAAAGTTAAATTATTGGTTTTATTTCAGGTATAAACAATTTAATAATTATCCAGTTCATAATATAAACTGACGATGCTATCGCAAAGATAAGAAAGTAACTGCCTGTAGTATCAAGGATCAGACCTACAAATGATGCTGCCAGGACTCCGCCTATTGCTGCTGTAAAACCTGCAAGACCGGTCATTGAGCCAATTGCTTTCTTTGGATATATATCAGATATTATTGTAAACATATTTGATGCCCAGCCACAATGCCCGGCACAACCTACTGAAATAAGAATTACTGTAAGCCAGAGGCTTTTCAACTGGGGCACCAATATTATAGGAAGAACAACCAGGGCGCTGATAAGAACTGCTGTTTTCCTGGCATAATCCACCGAGCGCCCCTTGTTTATCAGAGAGGAGGATATCCAGCCTCCGCCAATTCCTCCGAAACTTGCTATTCCATAAATAACGATTAATGGCAATACAGCCTCTTTGATATCAACCCCATGCATTTTATGAAGGAAATCAGGTGTCCAGAAAAGAAAAAACCACCATACCCAGTCAGATATAAAACGAGTTGCACATAACGCATAGGTCTGCCTGTATCTGAAGAGGTCGAGCCATTTTACATCTTCAGTTTTATTAACACCTCCGGAATCCTGCAATATATGATCCTTTTCTTCATTTGTCAGCCGGGGATGTCCAGAAACAGGAAAGTAGTAAATCAACCAGAAAATAATCCAGATAAATCCCAGGCCTCCTGTTATAATAAATGCCCATTGCCAGCCCATTGTCACAGCTATACCTGTTACAATAAGGGGAGCTGCTATAGCCCCGATTGATGAACCGGAATTAAATAACCCGGTTGCATGAGCCCTCTCTTTTTGAGGGAACCATTCAGCCACAGTCTTAATAGCTGCCGGAAAATTCGCTGATTCACCCAAACCTAAAAAAAAACGTGCAAAAGCAAAACTCAACGCTGAACGTGCAGCAGCATGAAGCATCCCGGCAATGCTCCATACAGCTATTGCAACAGTATAGCCTAAACGGATTCCGAATTTATCAATCAATGCTCCTGTGAGCAGCATACCTGCAGCATATGCCAGCTGAAATGCTGAAACAATTAAACCGTAATCAAACTCGCTCCATCCAAGATCTATCTCAATATATGGCTTCAGTATGCCAATTACCTGCCTGTCGATATAATTAATTGTTGTTGCAAAGAACAGCAACCCTAATATTGCAAAGCGTATGTTTCCATTTATTTTATTCATGAATCTACTTATAAACACATTATTAATTACGCTTTTATCTGTATTTCAACCATGCATCCCTGAAGGCTATTATAGTCTCCCACTTTGTATCTATTGCTGTATTGCAGCTTGATGAAAAGATGAATCTGCTCTTATAAGGAAGCATCTTTCTGAACAGCTTTTCCACATAATCAAAAACTGACTCCCTTGTTTTCAGATCTCTTGTTTCAATGGCACTGATCCCCCCGGTGATAATAAAACTCCCGGAGGTCATTTTCATAGCCTCGTCAAGCATGACATCACCGAGGGGAGGCGAGGCAACTCCTTCAAGCCCGTCCACTCCGTATGATGAAATAAGTTTAAGATTGTCATATTGCTGTCCGCATGCATGAATAAAAAATCTCGCTCCGCAGGAATGGCAGATCTTACTTGCTTTAATATAATATGAAGATGAATATTCATGCACATAATCAGGCGGATGGAACATAGTATCGAGATTATCCATTGCCATTACCACCTTTACTCCGCTATTAACAGCCCTTTCCATACATCTTAGCTGAGCCTCTTCGTGGAGTTCCAGCAGTTCCCTCGATTTTTCAGGATTTTCCATGAGGAAATAAACAGTGTTAACTGGTCCCATAGTGAGATGCATCATCTTCAGAGGACTGAAGAACTCGCCTGCAATTACAATGCCTTTATCTCCGACTGAATTACAGATTTTATCGAATTTCTCTTTACTGAATTCCCAGCTTCTTGCTTTTATATATCTTTTAAAAAGTTCAAAGTCTTTAATAGTATTTACAAACAAAAACTTATTCTGAACTAATGTCGATTCATTGAACAGGTAGATAAGCTTTTCATCCAGTTCCCCTGTTGAACATTTGTAATTCCGTTTAATTACTTTGTCTTGACCTGAACAGGTGATCTCTTCTGAAAAGTCGAAGCCATCTATTTTCTCATCGCAAAGTCCTCCAAACCAGTATTTTTCAGGATCTGAGTAGACATTTCTGCTGAAGATATCAACTCCCAGATAATTGTAAAGATCGGTTAATGTATTGCAATGACAGATCTCTTCAGGCAACAGGTTATGATCTTTATGATGCTTGAACCATTGCCAGTAGTTTGGAGCATAGACAAAACGTGAAGGTTCCTGATTTTCCAGGATCTTTTCAATATCCGATTTTGCTGAACTCCTGCTCACTTTTTAATACTTATCTCGAATACTGCACCATCATACTCTTTATCAAGGGTCACTTTGAAACCTTTCTCATTAAGCTCCTTTCCTGTTAAATTCATAATGAGTTCCCCTGATGGAGCTTTTCGTACCTCATATACATAGGATGGTTTAAGGAAGTTCACTGTAACAGTTCTTGTATTTTCAACCGATCCCTGTCTGAAGATTCCAACTATTCCCCCGGAGTGAGTATCGGTATTGATCCTCTGGTAACCATCCCATAAACCCTCAGATGGCTCTCCGTAACCTTTAAGATCCTGTCTGAATGACATATAATCGTGTTTCTCCTGTGTTTTCATCATCCAGTCAGCCCATGCTTTCATTCTTTCTCTTCTCTCTTTTGTCAGCTTGCGGGGATCGCCAAGCACAATAGGCAGAGAACCATTAAGCGACATCAGGGATATTTCAAATTCAGGATCTTCGAAATGCTGATTTCCTATCACCATAGCAGTAGCCGGTATTACAGGAGAACGCCACCATGACATATTTCTCACCCTCAGCGATCCTAGCGGAACACTCTCAGAAAAATTTGAAAGCCAGTTTCCTTCAGCATGTTTGCACATATCGAGATCGATTAATTGCAGAGCGCCCATAGTCTCAAATGTACAGTCGATGAAAAGTGAAGGGGCCTCCTTATGCAGATCGTCAAAAAGCGCCCATGTGCGCTGATACATTTCAAGAAAAGACTCATTACGGTCTAAGTGCAGAGGATGGTCACTGGCATGGCATCCTGATCGTGATTTATCTGTTGTATAGGCTCCGGTTACCACTGCAAAATCTCCTTTGATATATTCCAGGCCATGCTCCTTCACCAGGTTTAAAATAACACCCTTAATATGATCATACCAGCCGGTTGTCATACACATTGAATAGCTTTCCCATCCGTACATCTTGTCGTAGTCTGCATGAAGGCTTATCGGACTTCCGTCTGCTTTTCTCACCAGCCATTCAGGATGATCCCTGAATACTTTGCTTTTTGATTCAGCTGCACCAAGGCTTATCCATAACCCGGGTTTCATACCCTTGCTTTTAATGTAGTCAAACACTGGCTTGAGACCGTTTGGAAATTTTTCTTTGTTAATGCCCCAGTCTCCATAGCTGTCCTGCCATCCGTCATCAATAATGAACTCCTCAATCCCACAATCAGCAGCGGCATCAGCAAGTTCATATATTAGTTTCTCATTTATATTATGAAGGAAAGGTTCCCATGTATTGTATACAAAAACAGGCTTTTCAGCGATCTGGCTGAGCCGGGTTCCCATATAAAGTCTAACGTAATCACTTACGGTTGTATTCAGTACCTGGTACGGATTACTGCTATCCTCGTAAATAGCAGTAAAAACCCAGGTACTTTCCCATTTCTCGGAAGGGCTCAGCCATCTGCGGAATCCATAGGTCTGTGAAGAGTTCGTAAGTCCTGTTGTAAATCGCTGTGGTTTAAGAAAGGCTGTGGTCTGTTTCATTACTCCCGGGGCTTCGTTCCCTAGTGCAATTCCCCTTCTGTTTCGAAACTGGTGAGCAACAACCACCGGATCATAACATGTTCCGACATAGGGTCCGAGGGCCTTCTGCCTCCCGTATTCGTGCATGATCCAGGTGTGTGTTCCATCATCCCCTGCGAAATTAATACTTTCAATATCGGCTGATTCAATCTTTAATTCAGTTTTGCCTGTGTTTTCAATAACGATATTCTTTTTTATCAGAGGCAGATCAGGATAGAGAAAATAGTTTACAGTTAACCTGATATCTGCAGAATTATGATCAAGAATTACAGCCGCTCCTTTCCCGCCATACCTGTCATTAATATAGTTTACCTTCATAAAGTTCCACTTATCTCTACCATCAATCCTTTTGCCATCAGCCTCAAATGAGAACTCTGGAGAACCTTCACCAAGGAAATCTGACTTGCTCTGCTTCATCTTCATGCTTGTTGACACTATCCCTCCCTGATCACTTCCGAGAAGGATAACCCGGGTAATGATTCCATTATCCAGCACAAGCTTATTTCCCGATTCCATACTGGCATATTGCTGGGCAAAAAGAGCTGACGGTATCAGGAAATGAAAAATAGCTGCTGCTTTAAGACTTAGTTTCATGTGTAAATAATTTTGATTTTAAAGGTCACATATAGCCCACATGCCGGAAATTATTTTCATGTTTGTCTGCGTTTTGAAAACATGTGGGTTTCATAGTTTCTACTTTAACTCACCTCAAAGGTAAATATAGGTTTTTTTGGGTATCTTTGTAGCAGTACTCATTTCAACATAAAATAACAGGATGATAAGGAAGATACTACTTGTGGTAATAATGGTAACATCATGGACAGGACTCAGTGCTCAGGAAAGTGACTGCAAGATATTGCTGCCCAGGCTTTCCGGAACATATAAGGGAGAATGCAAGAAAGGACTTGCTCATGGTGTTGGAATTGCTCAGGGTACTGACCGGTACGAAGGAGAATTCAGAAAAGGATACCCCGAAGGCCAGGGTGTTTATCGCTGGGCTGATGGAACATTTTATGAAGGATATTTTAAAAAGGGTCTTCGTGATGGATCGGGAAAAATGATATACAGAGCTGATTCTGTTGTTACGGGGTACTGGAAAGCGGATAAATATACAGGTAAAAGTCAGGTGAAGAAATACGAGGTACTTCAGAGCAGGTTCATTGCCCGTTCCTCCTTTATCAAGAGATCCAATTCGCCGAATCAGATCATGGTAAAACTGACCCTTGGAGGATCGCCAAATACGACAGTCCAGGATTTCTCAATGACTTACTCCAGCGGCGATGAGTTTCACCCCGGCAATGCATATGGCATTCAAAACATCACTTACCCTGTTACAGTAAGATTACAATACCGTACATGGAATATCTTCAGAACCGTAATGACTGATTGTACTTTCGAATTCAGGATCAACGAACCAGGTTCCTGGGATGTAAATATACAGAATTAACCTTGATCAGTAGGCAGGAGCAGTTGGCAGTTGACAATAA
>CAYLYN010000213.1:0-7546 GCA_964387565.1 uncultured Rikenellaceae bacterium
CCTTTTATTAAAGATAATATTATCGGCGATCCCGATACTTTATGCTATGCACAGGATGCAAAGACGCTTGTTTCAAAGGCAGCTCTTCTCGATGGTAATGGCATATACAGTTTCAAGTGGATGGTGAGTAATGATAATTCACTGTTCAACGATGTTGTCAATACCGGCAATACTGAATCTTACACGCCGGTTCCGGGTCTGACACAAACATCATGGTTCAGACGTACTGTTACCTCAGGAAGATGTGTTGATTCATCTGCTATTGTGAGGATAAACGTAATCGATACAATCAGTAACAACAGAATATTAAATGCTCCCGAGGACATTTGCTTCGGTATGACCTTTACCGATCTGACCGGGACTACCACTACCACAACTCCTGCGCTATCGGGAGGGGATGCAACTTATATCTTTCACTGGGAAAGCAGTATTAACGGCTCAGTCTGGGGTCCGGCTCCCGGTATCATCAACCAGTCGGGATATCTTCCACAGGAACTTCCTGAACGAGCTCCTCTGAATGAATATAAATTCCGGAGGGTAGTTAAATCAGGGTCTCAAAATGTATGCGTCAGTACAAGCCCCGAAATTCTTCTTAGAGATTATCCCGTAATTACCAATAACAATATTGTGACTGCCGAGCAGAATTCATGTTCCGGTTCGGTTCCCTTAATACTTACAGGATCTGATCCTCTCAATGGTGACGGGACCTACACCTATATCTGGCAGGACAGCACGAAGAGCAATCCTGTATGGACCGATATTACAGGTGCTACACTGCGCGATTACCAGCCTCCGGCACTTACAGATACAACGAGCTTCCGGCGTAAAGTATTCTCTTCAGCCTGTTCAAATATAAGTAAGGCCGTGAGAGTAAATGTTCATAAACCTCTGATAAACAATGCTATTTCGCTTATATCCACCGGTACTGATACCACCATTTGTGATGGAGCCAACCCAAACAGACTTCAGGGATCATTGCCAACAGGTGGTACCAATCTTCCCGGGGACTATGCATATGAGTGGCAGTATTCAACCGATAATTCAACATGGAATCCTGTAACTGCAGCCGGTACAAACCAGGGATATGATCCGCCGGCACTCAATGTTACAACTTATTTCAGAAGAAAAGTTCTTTCCGGAGCTTGCATCGATATAAGTGCTGCTACTATAAAAATAGAAGTCCTTCCTCTTATAACAAATAATACACTTACAGATCCGCCTGTAATATGCAAGGATTATGTCCCTGAAATGCTTACAGGAGCCACTCCTGCAGGTGGCAACGGAAGCTATTCCTATTTATGGGAACAGAGTGTAGATGGTGGTACTACATGGACTTCAGCAATCGGAGTTAACAATGATCCTTCAGGTAATTATCAGCCTCCGGCCCTTAGCGTACCCACAAAATATAAAAGAAAGGTGACATCAGGAGCAAATAATTGCTGTTCAAGTCTTTCCAATATAATTGAAGTATTGCTCAACACGAATCCCATCAGTGCCATATTTGCCGGGCCGGATACTGTTCTGTATTCCTTTGATAATTATTACCAGATGAAAGCAAGCCCGATTTTCGACACTCCTGGAACAGGAAATTATGAAACAGGGAAATGGAGTATCATTACAGGCACTGCAGATTTTGATGATGATACCAGGAATGATACAAAGGTTAAGAATCTGTCTCCCAGCCTGAATTCCTTCTTATGGACTGTCACCAACGGGCCGTGCATAAATAAGGACACGGTAAATATAAGGATAGAGGAAATCATAATTCCCAGCGGATTCTCGCCTAACAATGATGGTGTTAATGATGTATTTGAAATCCTGGGACTTGATATAAATAATCAGGTGGTGGAAATAAGCATAGTTAACAGTGCGGGTACAGAGGTATTTTACAGCACCAACAGGGATGGCAACGAGAACTGGAAAGACTGGGATGGAAAGAATACAAAAGGTATTGATTTGCCTGAAGGTACATATTATTATATTTTGAAACTGGAATCTAAAGAGGTTCCTTCCGTGAAGCCACATAAGCCAAGCGGATTTATTGTATTAAAGAGAAGATAAATTGAGAGCCTTTAAAAATATAAAACTGATATTAAAGCTTTTCAAGGTTCATAGCTTTGTTTTTATACTGTTGTTTATTTGTACTTCCGGTAATGTTGATGGGCAGTCTTCATCCGATACAACCAATCGTATCAGCCTGGCATACCCTGTTTACAGTCAGTATCTTCAGAACGGGATGGTTATCAATCCGGCATATACCGGAACAAGGGGAGCGTTAAGCGGATTCCTGTCATACAGAAAGCAATGGCTGGGGACACCAGGCGCGCCAGTGCTTCAATCAGGTTCACTTCATGCACCATTTAAAAATGATAAGGTGGCACTCGGACTTCTTGCCCAGTTCATGCAATACGGATTTACCAATACAACAAGCATTTATGGGAGCTATGCCTACCATATAAGGATGGCAAAAGGAAAGCTGTCATTTGGATTAAGAGGAGGTGTTGATATATCAAACAGTGATTTTTCAGATATAGTGACCCTCAAGCCCGATCAGGTATTTACAGCAAATGATGATCCGTATATCCTTCCGAATGTAGGTGCCGGGGTCTACTATTTCAGTAATAAACTCTTTGCCGGAGTTTCAGTCCCTCAGTTTATGAGCTATAAGAAAACATCAGCAAATACCATACAGGCTTATCACAGTTTCAACGATTACGATTTTATTTTCTCAGGAGGTGGTTTGATAACTTTCTCCGATTTTTTCAAATTCAAACCTTCTATCCTTGTACATTATGCTCTTGATGAGGCAGAAAAAATCAAGCAGTTTGATATAAACGGCAACTTCATACTAGCCGATGTTTTATGGATCGGAGGATCATGGAGGACAAATGAGGAGGTTGTGGTTGGTATTCTGCAATTCCAGATTAATCCCCAGCTTATGTTTGGGATTTCATATGATTATCCTTCAGGACGAATGAGCACTTACTCAAATGGTTCTGCAGAATTCGCTCTCCGTTATGAATTTGGCTCAAAGGTGAGCGCCGCTAATCCGAGGTATTTTTAGAATTATGGCAGCAAGGTATTCAAATATAAAACTGATAATTCTGGGCCTGCTTTTCTGTTCATACGGAGCAGCCCAGCAGCCTTCGCTCTATTCTGTTAAGAAACTGCCTTTTAATAAGAATTTCGATAATGAGATCTCTCCTGTGATTGTAAAGGATGGACTGGTTATCTGTTCCGATAAGAGATTCAGCGGTATTAAGGATCGCACTTCATATGATGGCAGAAGGATATACAACATGTACCTTGCGGAGCGTATCGATACTTCTGAATGGAAAGCTCTTAAGGAGGTTAAGAGTGAAAGGACGGAGAAATTCAACAGTGGCCCGTTCTGTTTCGGACCTGATGGAAAAACAGTCTATTTCACAAGTGAGGTTGAAACAGGAAGAGCAGCACGAAACAGAAAATTCAGGAATTACAGCGGTATTTTCTTTGGTGAGATGTCAGGTACGGATCTGACAGGTATCAGACCCTTCAGGTACAATAATTCTGGATATGATGTTGGTCAGCCATCAATAAGCAGTGATGGTAAATACCTCTATTTTTCGTCAAATATGCCGGGGGGAGAAGGTGGCTCGGACATCTATTACTGTGAATTTATTAACAATGAATGGTCGGCCCCTGTCAACCTTGGACCCGTAATAAACTCATCTGCATCTGAAAACTATCCCTATATCCATCCCACAGGCAAATTATACTTCACTTCAAACCGAACAGGCGGATTAGGTAAACTGGATATTTATTCATCTGTTAAATATGACGGCAGATGGGAAAAACCTGTTCTTCTTCCGGAACCTATAAATTCAGCAGCCGATGATTTTGCGTTCGTTTCGGAAGCTGGTCAGCAAAGAGGATATTTTGCTTCAAACAGGGAAAGTGATGATGATATATACAGTTTCACTTCGCTGATACGAAGAATGGAAGTCTGCGATACTCTGCAGGAAAACAGCTATTGCTATCGTTTTATGGAGGAGAATGCAGCAAAGCTTGACACTACTCCTTTCAGGTATGAATGGAAATTTGGCGATGGGAAAAAGGCTGTAGGAGCTGTTGTGGAACACTGCTATGACGGACCCGGTGCTTATCTTGTACAGCTTGATGTTGTGAACCTTATTACCAAAGAAGTGTTGTATAATGAAAAATCAGATTCCTTGATTATTACAGATATTGAACAGCCATATATTTCAGCTCCCGAAGTAGCAAGCGCCGGGCAATCGTTGAAGCTGAATGCTGATAAAACCTATCTTCCGGGATGGAATATTTCACAGTATTACTGGAATTTTGGTGATGAAACAATACAGATTGGCAAAGAAGTTGATAAGACATATCTTAAACCAGGTATTTATAATGTACAACTTATTGTAACTGAAGAGGCATTACCCGGTTTAGAGCCTAGAGAAAGATGCATTTGCAAAAATATTACGATATCACGTCAGCCCTGAGCCGGAATTGACTAATTTTGAGGTAAATGAAATTTAAAAGGTCTGTGAATAAAGCATTGATTATCATAATCTTCCTGGGGATAATAGTTCCGCATCAGGTTTCGGCACAGGCAGTACCAGGCAAAGATGAGAATATTCCCTTCCTTGTCACATTCGGAAAGGATGGAAAGATTTCATGGGGAGATGACGATTTTAACCAGATATTCTTCTTCTCAATTCCAAAAGATTTTACACAACAGTTTTTTATAAGAGTCTTTGATCCCGACTGTGGTGGTGAGCATGATGAGATACAGGGGGAATTCAATACCAGGACAATGTTTTCCATATACGGAGGGAATGGGGCTGATCCTGAAGCGCATGAAGAAGCGAGAGGACTTGAGAACGGGTTGAATTATAAAACCGGAAATCTTCTGGCTTCAAGGGTTTTCGGGACTGAGGCCCGATACGATAACAAGTATTACTCTTTTGGGCCTTTTAATCCTACCGAGGGAGAATTCAACCAGAAATGGAACAGCTATATATTTAAAGTTGTAATTGAGGGTATTGCAGGTGATGACGGCAATCTCTACCGGTTCTTTCTAAGCCGCGATGCCAATTCCAATCTTGCAATAGAGGGGGCAAATGCTTTTACATACGAATACACCTTCCGCATGTGGAACGATTTTAAAAGTATAGCTCATATTTATCCTTATGTAGATACAGGTATAGTATCAATCAGGCAGAGAAATTTTGACTGGGATAATGATGGAAAAATACTGGTTGTTTCAAGGTACAAAAGGGGTATTGAGGTACCGATTTCCAATGAAGCAGACTGGGTGCAATCTCTTATACCTATTGAACCTGCAGAGATAAATTCCTCACTTGATTTTCAGTTTCATAAGAGACAGGGTGAACTTGTTAAAAATAACAATGTTGTTATAACGTTACAGAATCAGAGAGGAGATGCCCTTAAGTTTTACAGTTCACCGATCGGGGGGGTGCCGGTTTATGTCCCTAAAACATCTGTTACCAAGATAGATCCTAAAAAATAATGGAGTCTCTTATGAGATCTGACAAAATGCCGAGGACGATATACAGCATCATTTGTTGCCTGTTTGTCTTTTCGGCAATTTTAGAGGGCCAGACT
Source organism: uncultured Rikenellaceae bacterium (assembly GCA_964387565.1). Lineage (GTDB taxonomy): Bacteria > Bacteroidota > Bacteroidia > Bacteroidales > VadinHA17 > LD21. The sequence goes on from CAYLYN010000213.1 coordinate 5,629, forward strand.
CTTAGCTTCAGGAGTTATGATGTTGAGAGAGGTATTCCCAATTCCTTTATTTATACTCTTGGCCAGTCAAACGATGGATACCTGTGGGTTGGAATGGGAAATGGTCTTGCCAGGTTTGATGGCTTTGAATTCTTCAGGGTAGCATTTCCCGATTCTGCATCAGGCAGATATGCCACCACTTCTTTCAGAGACAATTCAGGCAGGTTATGGTTTGGATGCAGCGATGGAAAGGTATATTATGCAGAGGGCCGATTGCTTATCGAAGTTAATATAGCCAATTCAAAGAGTATCAGCGATATAATTGCAGGACCTGATGAGAGGATTTATATAATCCCGCAGGGAGGTTCCATATTTGCCATTAATACTGTTGATCCCTCTGAGGTTATTCAATACTATCTTAATATCAGCCCTGTGATGTTCTCAGGATGTTTCACACATGGTGAAGAGCTCCTGATTGGAACACAGGAGAATCTGCTTATCTGCAGATTAAAAGCCGATTCTGTAAGAATAATAAATATTGTGGAAGGATTTGATTATTCAGCAGTAACCGCTATACATCCTACTGAAAACCCTTCTGTCTTTATTGTCGGCACTGATGGATCCGGTCTTTTCAGATTTACTTCTTCCGGGAGCGGAAACAGACTGGAGCGTTTCAATGGGCATCCTGAGTGGGAGTCACTCAGTGTTCAGGATATAGTTGAAGACAGGGATAAAAACATTTGGGTGGCAACCTTTGGCTCAGGAGTGATTGAGTTTAAACTTACATCTGATATCCAGCCGGTCATGAGTGTATTCACTTATGATATAAATACCGGTCTCAGCAATAATGACGTTAAAACACTTTTTCAGGATATAGAAGGTAACTACTGGTTTGGAACTTATGGTAATGGTATACTCCTGCTTACATCATATGCATTCGGGTTTTTTACTCCCGGCAGAACAAGTCCTGAGAACAATATAATTTATGTGAACAGGCTGGATGATAAGTACCTGTTAGGTACCCCGTCGGGATTCCACATTTTTGATGCGGAGAAAGGAGTTTCTGAATCCTTCACTAACCTGCTCAGGTCAACAAATAATGTTGATATTACATCCTATTATCTCGATGATGGGGAAAACCTTTGGATAGGCACTGCAGGCGGAGGTGTATATATAAGGAGAAAAACAGGAGAGACTAAGCTTTTTTACAGGTCAGGTGATTCAGGAGCTGATTATATACGCGACATCAAAACTGACAAACAGAATGTATGGCTTGCTACAATAAACGGTGTGTTTGTTGTTAACAGATCAACAGCCAGCGTAAGAAAGAAGTTTGACATAAATAATGTTTTACCGCACAACAGTATAAATTCAATTTTCCTCGACAGAGAAGGAAGGGCTGTTATCGGGCTCAATGAGGGAGAAAGAGTTTTTATTATTGACCGTAATTTTAATGTTGTTAAACCTGAGGGAACTATGTCGGGCAGTACTGTGAACAGGATGCAGGATATCAGTCAGGGTAAAGACGGGACGATATGGATATCCACAAGGGGAAACGGAGTATTCAGATTATTTAATGATACAGTATCACCAATTGTAAGGTCAAATGAATTGTTATCGACCTACTGTTATAGTATACTTCCTGATTATGAGAATAATATCTGGATCGGACATGAGAAGGGATTTTCAAGATACAATCCTGTTTCCGGAAGTGTAAAAACATTCGGTGTCGATTTTGCAAAAGGCGGGCTTTGTAATCCTGGTGGAATGTATGAGTCATCGGACAGGAAGGTCTTTATAGGAACTACGGAAGGACTGATTATCTATGACAGGATGAAAGATAATCGCAGTGCAATACCTCCTTTTACAAATCTGAATTATTTAACTATTAATGATAAAAGATATGATTACCAGCCAGTATATACACTTCCTTATAAGA
>CAYLYN010000214.1:0-7510 GCA_964387565.1 uncultured Rikenellaceae bacterium
TTTTAAGTATCTCTGTTGGACTGTTACCAAGGTCGAAACCGGGAATCTTCTTTTCGTCTCTTTCTCCAACAAGTATAGAATTTGAGTATTGTTTCCTTAGTGTGAAAGCTTCCTCTATTTCTGATGTTGCTATAATCTGAACAGCCCCTGAATCGTATGCATAACATTCTACCGAAAATGCACGGAACACATCAATTATAACTGCTAATCCTTTTGCCTTCATGGCACCTTCAACGAATTCAACTATCTCAATTTTCATTCAACTGATATTTTCAAGTGAAATTAGCACAATTTTGTATATTTGAATATAATCTGTAAAATATGGCACAACCTGTTTCATGGGCACTAAATCAGATCAAGCGGATAAATGATTTGATCTGGCATACTCCTTTAAGTGAGATTTCAAAGGGGAAGACATTTCTTATCAAACAATTAAGGATAGTGATGATAGCTGCCAGGGAATTCTCGGCAGATAAAGTCCAGATAAGGGCCTCTGCACTTACATATTATTCTCTCTTGTCAGTTATACCAGTTGTTGCTATCGCTTTTGCCATAGCCAAAGGATTTGGGCTTGATCAGAACCTGGAAGCTTTGGTTACAAAGGAATTTGCCTCTCATCAGGAAGTTTTGAACTGGCTCCTCCAAAGTGCCAGGAGTGCCCTTGACGAAACAAGAGGGGGATACCTTGCAGGTGTTGGTATGGTAATTCTTTTCTGGTCTGTAATGTCACTCCTGAACCATATTGAAAGCTCATTTAATCATATCTGGCAGATCAGATCAGCAAGACCCTGGTACAGGAAATTTACAGACTACCTTACCATTATGTTAATAGCCCCCGTATTTATTATTCTGTCAAGCAGTATCACTGTTTTTATTTCAACTTACCTGACAGAATTTATGACAAAAGCTCCCATCCTCGATTTTTTCAAACCGCTTGTTTCATTCACCTTTAAATTTGCACCTTACTTTCTGACATGGTTTGTAATGACGGTGCTATTTATAATAATGCCAAATACAAAGGTCAAATTCGTTCCGGCACTCATTTCAGGGATAATATCCGGTACTGCTGTCCAGATTCTTCAATGGGTATACATTGATCTGCAGTTCGGCATTACAAAACTGAGTGCGATATATGGAAGTTTTGCTGCAGTTCCTCTGTTTATACTCTGGCTGCAATATACCTGGCTCATTGTACTTCTGGGTGCTGAATTGTCTTTTGCAAATCAAAATATTTCAAACTATGAATTTGAATCTGAGGCACTTAATATCAGCCACTATCAGAAACGTGCTCTTGTTCTGATGATAATGCATATGATAATAAAGAAATTTGAAGTGGGAGAGCCTCCAATAAGTACAGAGAACATTGCACTTCAGCTGAAGTTACCCGTCAGGCTTGTCAGCGATATACTCCAGGATCTTCAGGATGTGACACTGGTTTCTGTTGTGCAGGAGAACCAAAAGAAAGAGAGACTTTATCAGCCGGCACTTGATATAAATAAACTTACTGTCAGTTACGTCTTCTCAAGGATCGATAAGCATGGCAGCGAACAGATTAATGTGAGAAGAAATAAAGAATATGAAAAGGTCATTACTATGCTGGACAAATTCGACAGAATGATAACAAAATCTGATTCAAACGTACTTATTAAAGATTTTTAGTCTTTCCGCGAGATTTATTTGGCTTCCCCGGAATATAGTTTTCTACAAAATTGATAAAATCGGTGAATGAATTCCAGTTGTGGAAGAAATAATGAGGCATTGAGACAACAATATGATTGGTTACGGTAATCTTCTTCCAGTAATTCAAAAGATTCTCAGCAGGAAATACCCGGTCCTCTTTACTCGTTACAGCATAAGTCCATTTAAACCCTGATTCATTTTGCTCCATAATCCTGTTATACAGCCATCTGAGTTCATCCTGAAGCGATTTTATTGTTCTCTTTGGAACTCTGCTACTGTTAATTAGATAAGTCTTCTTGTCACCAAAAACTCTCAGATAGAATTTTTCCATATTCTCCTCTGTAATATTATTCATGGTACCTTCAAAAACAGATAAAGGGATCCCATACCTGTTATCTGTCGGAAAAGGAGTTCCATTTACAGCTATCGAGATATCCGGAATAATTTTTGTCCTGGAGATAAAATATTCGGCTGCCCACACACCAAGAGACCATCCGATAAGTGTTATTCTTTCATATCGCTTTGTTTCTGGTAGCACAAGAGCCTCATCTGCAGAATAATTATAGAACATTATAAAATCAAAATCATCACTGCAGAGAGGAGCAAACATGTTCTCATCAGTTCCCCATCCACCAAAAAAAACAACAAGGCGAGTGTTTTTCTCCCTTCTTCTTATATAAGTCTTCATAAGACTATGCAGATACAGTTATATAATTACCCTAAGAGATAATCAAAGTTAAAATTATTTTGTAATGATGCATCAAAAAAGATTCTAATACCGGGATTTTTACATTATATGGGGTATAAAAAAAGAGGAGTAAGGGAAGCAGTGATAATCCTGGAACGGGTCTTATTAGTAAGATAATCCCCGTATCTACTGTCTGATAAAAGGATGAAACCATAGTAAGCTGGCGCTTTACCTCAGGTTTCTGATGTGAAAGTCAATGTCTGCAATACAATCCTGTTGATTTCACTACTTACCCTCGCTCATCTCCTCCTTATTCTGTTAGCATGAGCTATTTTCAAAATTACACAAATAATATTTAAAACAAAAATATATGACATTTTATTATGACATTTTGATAATAAGTTTTGAAAAAAATATGCTTAAATTTGATACTGATGAACATTAAAACCTGACCGTGATATGGTTGCAGAACTTGAAAATATAGCCTATGATGACGGAGGAGGATTTCAGGCATCCTATATTAACGATTCTGGAGGCTTATGGCATTTTCATCCTGAGTATGAACTGGTTCTGAATATTAAAAGTAATGGCACAAGAATTATTGGTGACAGTGCAGAACTATTTGATCAGTACGATATGGTATTGATAGCAGGTAATATTCCTCATAGCTGGAATTACTACAAACAGGATAATACTCTTCCCGATAAACATGGTATAATATTACATTTCAGGAGCTCCTCAATTGGCGAACCAATGCTGTCTCAATATGAAATGTCTTCATTAAACCAACTGCTTGAAGATGCTGAACGCGGTATTGCCTTCTCAGTTGAAGATGCAAAAAAGACTGAAAAATATCTTGTTCAGATGATTGCAAATAAGGGTCTGGATAAAATGATTGATTTTTTTAACGTACTAAACATTCTGATCAAATCGGAAAAGAAAGTATTACTGTGCTCTGAAAATTATAAGATGTCTTTCGACGAGAAGGGAAACAAAATAATGACAGACGTTTATACATATATAAGGGAGAATTACTTCAAACCCGTCTCGCTTAAAAAAGTAGCAAAAATTGCTAAAATGAGTCCTTTCTCATTCAGCCGTTATTTTAAAAAGAATTGTGGTGCATGTTTCGTTGAATATCTTAACCGCGTGCGGACCAATAAAGCATGTTATCTTCTTCGGGAAACAGATCATCAGGTGCAGGATATTGCATTAGAATGCGGATTTGGAAGTATCTCAAACTTTAACAAACAGTTCAGAAAAGCTGAAGGACTTGCTCCGCGGGATTACAGAGCTCAGTTTTCGTGATTCCGGAAATATTGCTGCACATTTATCTTTATTGTCAATAATTTATAGCTTATGCCAATGACATTGCTTGAGAAAATACTTGCTTTACATTCGACAAAAAAAACAGTCAGACCCGGAGATATAATTGATATTGAGATTGACTGCAGGGTCGCACGTGATTTTGGCGGTGCAAATGTGATTATAAACCTCAACGATAACGGACTGACAATAGCTGATCCCGGGAAAACTTATTTCACATTTGATTGCAATCCAACAGGATCTGATCAGAAATATGCCGTTAATCAACATATTTGCAGGATGTATGCCCGTGAAAACGGGATAAGGATTTATGATATTAATGCAGGAATAGGGACACATATTCTTATTGATGAAGGACTTGTTTTTTCAGGCTCAACCGCCGTATCAACTGATTCGCACGCTAATATTCTTGGTGCTATAGGTGCTTTCGGACAGGGAATGGGCGATATGGATATCGCAGCTGCCTGGCATAGTGGTAAAGTCTGGTTTAAGGTTCCTGATTCAGTCAAGATTGTCTTTGAGGGAAAAATGCCTTCAAATATCGCTGCCAAAGATGTTATCCTGAATCTCCTCAGGATATTCGGGGCAAATTCACTCCTGGGCCGTTCAATTGAACTCTACGGTCCTTATGTTGATAAAATGACACTTGACGAAAGGATTACGGTTTCATCAATGGCTACAGAGATGGGAGCAATAATAATTTTATTCCCTCCATCAAAGGCGATATTGGAATATTGTTCTGCAAGGACAAATACTGAAATTAATCCTGTATATGCCGATACTGATGCAAACTACGAAAAGATTATCCAAATCGATATAAGTGAATTTATACCGCTCGTATCAAGACCGGGTGAACCCCATGATACTGTAGCTGTATCGGACATTACTGGGAAAAAAATTGATTCGGCTTTTATCGGCAGTTGTACAAATGGAAGGATGCAAGATCTGGAAGCAGCCGCAAGAATATTGGTAAACAGGACTGTAGCACCTGGAGTAATACTCAAAATTGTTCCTGCTACAGACTCAATCTGGAATGAAGCGCTTGAAAAAGGTCTCATTGAAATATTTAAAAAAGCTGGGGCTCTTGTATCAAATGCAGGTTGCGCAGGGTGTGCTGCTGGACAGGTTGGACAAAATGGTCCCGGAGAAATTACAATAAGTACAGGAAACAGGAACTTTCCCGGAAAGCAGGGAAAAGGAAGTGTGTATCTTTCTTCTCCTGAGGTAGTTGCCTCTTCGGCAGTTGCCGGTTATATCACAACACCTGACTCAATACCGTCCGTTCCTGCGTTATTTAATACCACTCAAAATAAAACTAAAGATCCTGTTCGCAGAACTAAGGTTGAGCATAAAATGTCAGATAATGAGATAATTGAAGGCAGGATATGGGATATAAGAAGGGATAATATAGATACTGATATGATATTTCATAACAGGTATCTTTCAGTAACTGAGTTGAAAGAAATGGGGCAATATACTTTTAATAATCTCACCGGATACGAAGATTTTTCTCTGCATGCAAAACCTGGAGATATTGTGATAACAGGAAGTAATTTTGGATGTGGCAGCTCACGTCAGCAAGCCGTAGATTGTTTCCGATCCCTGGGCATCCGGGCAATTATTGCAGCATCATTTGGTGCAATATATGAGAGAAATGCAATAAATGCAGCTTTCCCTGTTATTGTTAGCGGATCAATACTAACAGCTGATTTTCAAAATGGTGATATGATCAGAATTGATTTAAAAAAGGGAGAAATAACCAATCTTAGAACCGGTATTCTGACTCGTGCCGAACCTTTTTCTGAGGTTCAGTATGAGATCTACATAAAAGGAGGATTGCTGGGCTGATTTTATATTTGAGCTGATCAATATTCTTAAAAAGTAATGTTATGAACCTAAATACTCCGAAAACGTTCGTTGAGAAGATATTCAATGCTCCGGAAGGAACAATTGTCTTTGCAAAGCCCGATCTTATTCTAACCCATGACAACAGCTCGAGCATTTATAAAACATTTCAGAAAATGGGGGGCAGGTCGTTTTTTGATCCGCAACAGCTGATTGTGGTGCTTGATCATAATGCTCCTCCAACTGATGTAAAGCTTGCTAACCAATATCAGGAAATCAGGTTAATGGTAGAGCAGCAGAAAGTTGAAAAGTTTTATGACGCAGGGAACGGTATATGTCATCAGGTTATGTCTTCTCATGCAATGCCAGGTATGATAATAGTAGGAAGTGACAGCCATACCTCAACCGCCGGAGCTTTCAATGCTTTTGCCGCAGGTATTGACAGGACTGAAGCTGCAGCTATATGGAAAAGAGGGGAGACCTGGTTCAGGGTACCCGGATCAATAAAAATAAATTTATCCGGAAAACTGGAAAATAATGTTTATGCCAAAGATCTGGCACTCTGGATTATTGGGATGATAGGATCAGACGGAGCGAACTATTTGTCTGTTGAGTACCACGGTGAGGGTGTAAAAAATCTGAGTATTGCTGACAGAATGGTGCTTGCAAACATGGCATCTGAGATGGGAGCCAAGAATGCAGTATTTCCGGCTGATGAAATTCTTAGTGCATTCTATGGAAAGGAATTTAAAGGTTTATGGTCAGATGAAGATGCAGTGTTTGTAAGAGAAATATTCATTGATATGAATGAAATATTCCCTGTCGTGGCCGCACCGCATCAGGTGGATAATGTCATTTCAGTTGCGGAAGCCGCCGGCACCCCCGTCGATGAAGGAATTATTGGAACCTGCACAAATGGACGTATTGAGGATCTCAGGATTGCTTCAGGCATTCTGAAAGGAAAGAAGATCAGAAAAGGCTTTCAGCTCAGTATCATACCTGCATCAAAAATGATATATCTTCAGGCAATTGAGGAGGGATTGATTAAAATATTTCTTGAAGCAGGAGCGAATGTGCTAACTCCTTCCTGCGGACCATGCCTGGGAACCGGACAGGGTATTCCGGCAAGTGGTCATACTGTAATTTCAACGGCAAACCGCAATTTTGCAGGAAGAATGGGAAATAAGGAGGCAAAAATTTATCTTGCCTCTCCTGCAACAGTTGCTGAATCAGCATTATTAGGGGAAATCACAGGTAATAGTGGAAAGAAATCAGATCATAAGTTTCCTTTTAAAGTATCACAAAGGGAACTTGTTAATATCAATCCTGGTGACAACAGGAAAGATGGAGCAGTCTGGAATTATTCAGATGTCGATAATCTTAATACCGATCTGATGTTTGCAGGAAAGTACACATATAGTGTTCTTAGTACTGATGCTCAGGCAATAATGCAGCATCTGTTCGAGGATTTTGATCCTGAATTCTCAAAAAATGTAGCTGCAGGCGATATTATTCTTGCAGGTGAAAACTTTGGATGTGGCTCTTCACGCGAACATCCTTCTGCAGGACTTGCTTATGCAGGTATAAGGGCAATAATAGTCAAATCAGTAAACAGAATCTTCTTCAGATCATCAATAAATCAGGGATTGATTCTGATTGTTCATAAAAAAGCAGTAGAGGCTTACAAGCAGGGGAAAAAAGTGGTGATAGATCTTGAAAGAGGAGAAATTTCAGTTGGAGATGAAATATTTACATTTAAGCCTCTTCCTGATAAGTTAAAGCAGATAATTGACAGCAGGGGCCTGGTAAACTATATGAAAAGCATTTAACCTCTAATAACTGACTAATCTCTTTATCCTGTTACAAAATAGAATTGCAGGAATTGAAAAAAAATGTATTTTTGCAGCCGTAAATCAGTTCCGTAGCTCATCCCGTCCCGATTGCTATCGGGAGCTATCGGGAGGATAGAGC
>CAYLYN010000215.1:0-7465 GCA_964387565.1 uncultured Rikenellaceae bacterium
GTCTGATATTTTGCAAACCGTAGAAATATTGTAATTAAAGTTCATAAAAATGGGGGTATATTCTAAAAAAATATAAAAATACTTGAAAATATATTGAAAAAAAGGGGGTAATATTGAAAAAAAGAATAAATTTGTCGCTTTAAACTATAAAAATAGATCAAAAAAATGGCAGAACTAAGATTTAGTGCACTACGGGAAGTATTCAACAGAGATGCTGTTGAAGTTAAGACTCCTTCGGGAGTTATTTCTGATTATTTCGCAGAGAATGTCTTTGACCTGCCCAAAATGGAGCATTATCTCTCCAATGAGGCATTCAAGGTTGTTAAAAAAGCTATTAATGAGGGCAAATCACTCAGCAGGCAGGAAGCTGACCTTGTTGCAACAGGCGTAAAAGCATGGGCTATCGACAAAGGAGCGACTCATTATACTCACTGGTTCCACCCGCTTACTGACGGGACAGCTGAAAAACATGATGGTTTTATCGAGACTGGAGAGAATGGTAAGATAGTTGAGAAATTTTCCGGTGAAGTGCTGGTTCAGTCCGAACCTGATGCATCAAGTTTTCCAAGCGGAGGTATCAGGAATACTTTTGAAGCAAGAGGATATACAGCCTGGGATGTTTCGTCTCCGGTCTTTATTGTCGGCACCACACTTTGTATACCTACTATCTTTGTTTCATATACAGGAGAAGCTCTCGATTACAAAGCACCCCTGCTTAAGACACTGTCGGAACTCGACAGGGCTGCGGTTGATGTCTGCCAGTATTTTGACAAGGATGTAAAAAAGGTAATTGCAACACTGGGTATAGAGCAGGAGTATTTCCTTATCGATGAGGCTTTATATTATGCCCGTCCCGACCTCGTTCTGGCTGAAAGAACAATGATGGGACATCAGTCGTCGAAGGATCAGCAGTTATCAGATCATTATTTCGGTTCAATTCCTGAACGAGTGATGTATTTTATGGAAGATTTTGAATGCGAGGCATATAAGCTTGGGATACCGGTTAAAACAAGGCATAATGAGGTTGCCCCGAATCAGTTCGAATGTGCACCTATATTTGAGGAGGTAAACCTCGCGGTCGATCATAACCAGCTTTTAATGGATATTATGAAGAGGGTGGCCCGCAGACATAAATTCAGGGTATTATTTCATGAAAAGCCTTTTGCAGGAATAAATGGTTCCGGAAAGCATAATAACTGGTCAATGGCCACCGATACAGGCGTGAACCTGTTATCGCCAGGGAAAAACCCAAAAAGTAATCTTCAGTTCCTTACATTCCTGGTCAACGTGGTAAAAGCAGTAAATGATAATGATGCACTGCTGAGGGCATCAGTTATGAATGAAACCAATTCATACAGGCTTGGCGGTCATGAAGCTCCTCCTGCAATTATTTCAGTGTTTGTCGGATCTTATCTCACTGAAATGCTTCAGAATATTGCAAATAAAGTGACCGACAGGAAGATGACCCCTGCACAAAAGACAGAACTAAAGCTCGGTATAGGAAAAATACCTGAGATCCTTCTTGATAATACTGACCGGAACAGAACCTCTCCTTTTGCCTTCACAGGTAACAGGTTTGAATACAGAGCAGTTGGTTCCTCTGCAAACTGCAGTGCTGCTATGATAGTTCTCAATGCTGCAGTAGCATCTCAGCTAACACAGTTCAAAAAGGATGTTGATGCAATAATCAAAAAAGGCCGGAACAAGGATGAAGCCATCTTCCAGGTTCTGAAGAAATATATTCTTGAATCTGATAAAATCTTATTTGAAGGTGACGGATACAGCAAAGAATGGCATGCTGAAGCCGCAAAAAGAGGATTATGCAATATCAAGAGCGTCCCTGAATCAGTAAGTAAATATCTTACTCCGGGATCCAGAAAAGTACTTGTCGGGTCAGGTATTTTTACAGATAAAGAACTTGAAAGCCGTGTTGAGGTTGAATATGAGAAATTTACCAAGAAGATCCAGATAGAAGCAAGAGTGCTGGGCGACCTTGCAATTAACCACATTGTTCCTACTGCAGTGACATATATGACTACGCTCGTTCAGAACGTGAAAGGCCTCAGGGATATCTTCAGCGACAAAGAGTTTGAGCGTCTTGCAGGTGCAAGGAAGGAGATGATAATAACAATAGCTGATCATATTTCAAACATAAAAAGCCTTGTTAATGAGATGGTTGAGGCACGCAAGAAAGCTAATGTAATCGAAGATTCATATAAAAAGGCACTTGCCTACGAAAGTAAGGTTAAACCTTACCTGGATGAGATCAGATATCACATTGACAAGCTCGAGCTTATCATTGACAATGAGATTTGGCCGCTTCCTAAATACAGGGAGTTACTTTTCACAAGATAGAGGTTTGGTTTTTTTCATAATAGAGAAGGGGGGCTCCGGTGAGGAGCCTTTCTTTTTTATTCCCATTGTATTTGTGGTTCAGGGTTTTCAGCTCAGCAATATTGTGCTTGACTTATATTTATCAGATAATAAATGCTGATCAGTATCGTTTATTATTATTACTTCTATTCCCTAAATTGATTACTTTTACGATCAAATTGAATCCGGCTTTATGAAACGAATAATATTAATCATTATAATACTTATCACGGCAATTTCAGCAGATGTCTCAGCACAGAAAAGGAAAACAGAAAGAGCCTATGAGACATACTATGCAGGCGAATACTATGAGGCAATAGACCAGTTTAAGGATGCATATTCAAAAACAGGTAAATCGGATAAGAATGCAAGGACTGAACTTGTATTCATGATAGCTGAATGCTACAGGCTTATTAATGATCCAAGAAATGCAGAGACCTGGTATAAACTGGCTGTTAAATCATCAACATCAAAGCCGGATGCCCAGTTCTGGCTGGCCGAGTCGATGAAGAAGAACGGGAAGCACCAGGCTGCCATTGATGAGTTCAGAAAATATAAACAGATTGCTCCTTCTGATGCAAGGGCAGATCAGGAGATAAGGGCCTGTGAGCTTGCCCTTGAATGGCTTAGAAATCCTGAGGCATATAAAGTAGAGGATCTCAGAGACCTTAATTCAAGGGAGTCTGACTTCAGCCCTGCTTACGGTCGTGACGATTTCAGTCTTATCTACTTCACATCATCCCGTGATGATGCAGCTGGCAATAAAACCCACGGGGCAACAGGACAGAGCTACACTGATATTTTTGAAAGCAGGATTGACAAAAAATCAAAATGGAGCACACCGGTACCAGTAGATGGTGTTAACAGTGAGTTTGAAGAGGGAACCCCTACATTCTCCTCTGACTTCAGGGAGATGTTCTTTACCCGGTGTGAAGCAGGTAAAAGGGAAAAAAAAGGTTGCCAGATAATGCATTCCACCAGGTCGGGTGATTCCTGGAGCGAACCTGAAAATTCAAAGATACTTCCGGATTCTGTTGTGGCAGCTCATCCGGCTCTTTCACCTGACGGAACAACTCTTTATTTTGTCTCTGATATCCCTGGCGGATCAGGGAAAAAGGATATCTGGATGACTACAAGATCGGCAGGTGGAGATACCTGGACAAAACCGGTAAATCTCGGACCTGATATTAACACCCCGGGAGATGAGCTTTTCCCTTATGTGAGAAATAACGGGACGCTCTATTTTTCATCCGATGGTCATATAGGAATGGGAGGCCTCGATATTTTTAAAGCAGTGCCGCAACCAGATGGCAGCTGGCTGGTAACAAATATGAAACCTCCTATAAACAGCTATACCGATGATTTTGGAATAGCATTTGAAAATGATAATGAAAAAGGTATCTTTTCTTCAACCAGGAAAGGGAGAGGAAATGATGATCTCTTTTCTTTTGAATTACCTCCTCTCAAATTCAATGTCACCGGACTAGTGAAGGATGAAAAGACCGGGACTCCAATTACAGAATCTCTTGTTCAGCTTATTGCCAGCGATGGATCTAATCTCCAGACTGAGACAGGAAACAGCGGAGATTTCAGGTTTGCACTTAAAGAGGATGTTGATTATATATTCCTGGCATCAAAAAAGGGTTACCTTAACGGAAAAGAAAAGGAGACTACCAAAGGACAGGATAAGAGCCGTGAGTTCATGGTAACTATATTACTTACAGCAATTGACAAGCCTATTGAACTTCCAAATATCCTTTACGATTTTGGTAAGTGGGACCTGAGACCTGAATCAATGGTGTCGCTTGACAAACTTGTTGAGACACTGTTCGATAACCCCAATGTAACTATTGAACTGATGTCACATACCGACTCGAGAGACACGGAAGAATACAACCAGGACCTTTCACAGAAAAGAGCTCAGGTAGTTGTACAGTATCTGATTGACAAAGGTATTGAACCTGAAAGGCTTTCGGCAAAAGGCTATGGAGAATCATCGCCAAAGACTGTCGATGCATCAATAATAGCCCAGAATCCTTTCCTGAAAATAGGCAGCGTACTCACAGAACAGTATATTAACTCCCTTTCAGACGATGAACAGAAGGAGATTGCACATCAGATCAACAGGCGTACCGAATTCAGGGTTCTGAGGACTGATTATGAGTCACCAAAGAAATAAGATATTATTTGTAAATTGAAATTGATATGAAATTCAGAATTGCAGCAAGCCTGTTTCTTATTTTATTCGGAGTGACTTTATCAGTCGCTGAAACACCTTCTGAAAATATCAGGGTGCTGGTAATAACCGGCGGACATGATTATCAGAAGGAGCAGTTCAATAAAATGCTTTCCAGTCTGGGAGAAAACATAATCTGCTCGGTAGAGGAGTTGCCCGGAGCTTTCAGTATGTTCCTTCCTGAGAACAGGGACAAATATGACGTACTTGTCTTTTATCATATGTGGCAGTCAATCACTCCTGAGCAGGCAGATGCATTTGCTGATTGCATAAAGCAGGGAAAGCCACTGGTAGCTCTTCATCACAGTATTTGTGCGTTTGACGACTGGCCAGAGTATTTCAGGATAATAGGTGGGAAATATTTTCATAAACCGACAGAGGTTGACGGGAAAACCTATCCTGCATGTTCCTACCAGCATGACCTTCATTTTATTGTCAATATTGCTGACAGGAAGCATCCGGTCACAAAGGGTATAAAAGACTTCGGGGTCTTTGATGAAACATATAAAGGATATTATATAGAACCCGGAGTAAAACCGTTGCTTACAACAAGTGAGCCGACAAGTAATCCTGTTATCGGGTGGACCAAAAATTACGGAAAAGCGCGGGTCGTTACAATCCAGAGCGGACATGATGTTCCGACATTTGAGCAACCTGAATTCAGGAAACTTCTGAGTCAGTCCATCCAGTGGGTTTATGATAATGGAAAGTAAACACTTAATGATTGCCTGAGGATAATCCTTTTTTTTATATTTGTGCCTTGAAAAGAAATTATGTCAGGTGAATCTAAATACAGCAGACGTGGAGTCTCATCGGGGAAAGAAGATGTTCATGCTGCAATAAAGAATATTGATAAAGGATTGTTCCCGGGTGCTTTCTGTAAGATTGTTCCTGATCTTATCGGTGGAGATACCGATTACTGCAATGTGATGCATGCCGACGGAGCCGGCACAAAGTCATCGCTGGCTTACGTTTACTGGAGAGAAACAGGCGATATTTCTGTGTGGAAAGGTATTGCTCAGGATGCCATTGTGATGAATCTCGATGACCTGTTATGCGTAGGTATTTATAATAATATACTCTTATCATCTACTATCGGACGAAACAAGCATTTTATTCCGGGATCGGTGATTTCTGCAGTTATTAATGGTACTGAGGAAGTGCTGGAAGAGCTTAGAAGTCATGGTATCGGAATCTGGTCTACCGGTGGCGAAACTGCAGATATCGGCGATCTTGTCAGGACAATAGTTGTCGATTCAACAGTTGTTGCCAGGGCGAAAAGATCTGAAATAATTTCAAATCATAACATAAGACCAGGTGATGTTATTGTAGGTTTGTCTTCATCAGGACAAACCAGCTATGAGAAGGAGTATAACAGCGGAATAGGGAGCAACGGTCTTACCTCTGCACGGCATGATCTGTTTGCTACATACCTTGCTACAAAATACCCTGAGAGTCTCGATACTCAGCTTTCTTACGATCTTATCTACTCAGGCAGCCTCAGGCTCACTGACAAGGTGACCGAATATAATATAGATGCCGGCAAGCTTCTCCTTTCGCCCACCAGGACATATGCTCCTGTAATGAAGAAGATAATTGACGAGATGCGTCCTGAGATACATGGAATGATCCACTGCTCGGGCGGGGGACAGACAAAAGTGCTTCATTTTATTGATAATTTGCATGTTATTAAAGATAATCTCTTTCCTGTACCACCCTTATTCAGTCTGATCCATGAACAGTCGGGAAACCAGTGGAAGGAGATGTACAAAGTCTTCAATATGGGTCATCGGCTGGAGATATTTACCTCGCCGGATAAAGCAGACAGGGTCATTGAAATTGCAGCCGGATTCAACCTTGAAGCAAAAATTGTCGGGCATTGTGAGGCATGGACAGGTAAAAAAGTAACTATCAGATCTGAATATGGTGTTTTTGAGTACTGATATTAATTTCACACATTAACTTGTTAGTGATATTCTTGTTCCCTGAATAACTTCTGGTTTTCAGGCCTTTCTACCTTATTTTCTTTGTCTATTCCGACCTTTTAATTATCTTTGCGCGCTGAAAATTTCATACCTATGGCCAATAAAATAATTCTTGAGAGACTTGAAGGCGTTAAGCAACGTTTCATTGAGGTGGGCGACCTGCTTACACATCCTGATATTCTCTCGGATATGAAGAAGTATGTCAGGCTGAATAAAGAATATAAAGAACTTCAGCCTGTTGTGGAGGCGTATGAAAAATTCAGGCTTGCCCTTAGTAATATCGAGAGTGCCAGGAAAATTCTTGCAACAGAAAAGGATGAGGAGTTGAGGGAGATGGCAAAGATAGAACTTGATGAGCTTGCAGAGCGAATTCCGGAAATGGAGGAGGAGATAAAGATACTCATCATACCATCCGATCCCCAGGACGAAAAGAATGCCGTTATGGAGATCAGGGCCGGAACGGGTGGCGATGAAGCCAGTATCTTTGCAGGTGACCTTTTCAGAATGTATTGCAAATACTTCGAAGAAAGAGGCTGGAAGTATGAGATAAACAATATGTCGGAAGGAACAGCAGGAGGGTACAAGGAAATTGTGATGAGGGTAACCGGCGAAAAAGTTTATGGTATTATGAAGTACGAATCAGGAGTTCACAGGGTACAGCGAGTGCCGCAGACTGAGACTCAGGGGAGGATTCATACTTCTGCAGCATCAGTTGTTGTGCTTCCTGAGGCTGATGAATTTGACGTCGATCTGCGACAGGATGATATCAGAAAAGATACCTACTGTTCATCAGGTCCGGGTGGCCAGTCAGTTAATACAACATATTCGGCAATCCGGCTGACTCATATACCCACAGGTATTGTTGTCACCT
>CAYLYN010000216.1:0-7410 GCA_964387565.1 uncultured Rikenellaceae bacterium
GGTAAAAATAACAAGGGTGTTTTTCTCAATGCCATTCCGTTCAAGAGCTTTCATAATTTCGCCTATCGACCAGTCGACCTCCATCATCACATCACCGTACATACCCTGTTTACTTTTCCCCCTGAACTTTTCGGAAACACCTAGCGGAATATGCACCATAGAATGAGGTATATAAAGGAAAAACGGTCCATCCTTATGATTTTCGATAAACCTGACAGCTCTTTCGGTATAATCAGTTGTCAGTTTATCCTGGCCTGCAAGATCCGGGATCTCAGCCACCTTTTCATTTCCTTCAATCAACGGAAGCTCAGGGTATCTCAGCTTATTGCTGGTTGTATCCTTTAGTCTCATCGGCACCCCATCAAAATCGACGGGCCACATATCATTTGAATATGGTATGCCATAATATTCATCAAATCCATGTTGCAGGGGTAGAAATTTTCTGTGATGGCCAAGATGCCACTTGCCTATAACACCCGTGCTGTAGCCTTTTGTTTTAAGCATTTCTGCTATTGTAGTCTCCTCAGAATTGATTCCTACCTCGGCCCATGGCATTAATGCCCCGGAGAAGCCAATTCTGTTTGGATAGCAGCCGGTCAGCAGTCCGGCCCTTGAGGCACTGCTGACAGCCTGTGGACAGTAATACCAGGTAAAGCGCATACCCTGATTAGCCAGCCGGTTAAGATTGGGAGTTTCATACTGGTTTGCCCCGGTAGTCCCAATATCACCATATCCCATATCATCCATTAATATCAGGATAATATTTGGTGTCGCCTGCTTTAATGAAGGTTCTTTCTGAGTACATCCACTGACAGCAGCCAGTGATGCGACACCTAGTCCGAATACAGATTTTGTTTTAATCATTTTTCTTTTTTCTGGTTACACAGAGAGACACGGAGAAGCCAGAGGTCCACGGAGAGAGTTGAAGTTAATCTCTTTGAAGGTCTGTGGTTCCAGGTCAGGTCTGTGGATTTATGATTAATATTATACTTAATTTTGATTTCTTATACTATTAAGAAGTTCTGTTAATTCATTAACAATAAGCGGATTCTCCATAGCAACATTCGTCTTTTCACCTTTATCATTCTTAATATCATAAAGCTGGGGAACTGTATCATTACCCGATTCAATATTAACATGTGTATATAGTTTTTCACCGGGTCCAGGATTAATAAATTTCCAGTTGTCTTTGATAATTGACAGCCTGCCGTTTGAAGCATGTTCCACAATCCATTCCCTGGAAGAAGGCCCCTTTCCGAGAAGTGCATCAAGATTACTGTGGCTGTCGGCTCCTGCGTTTTGAGGCACAGGTTGTCCAGTAAGTTCGGCAAATGAGGCCATGATGTCGATCTGGCTGAAGAGTGCATTTGTTTTTCCGGGCTGGATCTTCCCTCCCCATGAAGCAATGAATACCACCCTGGTTCCACCTTCAAAAGCACTGTATTTTCCTCCTCTCAGGGAGCCTGCAGGTTTGTGATTACCAAGCAGTTCAACAGCCATGTCCTGGTATCCGTCATCGACAACAGGACCATTGTCGCTGGTTACTATAATAAGTGTTTTCCCAGAAAGACCAAGTCGTTTTATTGTTTTCATAATCTCTCCTACTGACCAGTCGAACTCCAGTATTGCATCTCCTCTTGGCCCCATCCCGCTTTTTCCTTCAAACCGTTTGTGCGGCATACGCGGAACATGGATGTCGTGGGTTGAAAAGTAAAGAAAGAACGGATTATTATGATTTTTTTCGATAAATTTTACAGCCTTTGAAGTTATGGTGTCAGCCATATCTTCATCGATCCACAATGCAGATTTACCTCCGCTCATCCAGCCAATACGGCTGACTCCATTCACAATAGTCATGTCATGACCATGGCTGGGAAGCATTTTCAGCAGTTCCGGGTGATCCTTTCCAGTTGGTTCATCAAGGATAGGTTCACTGAAACTTACCCTGATAGGATCAGCAGGATCGAGCCTTACAACACGCCTGTTTTCAACATAAACACATGGTACCCTGTCTCCTGTTGCCGGGATTATGAAATTATAGTCGAATCCCAGATCCATTGGACCTGAAGTTATCTCTCCATTCCAGTCAGCGCCTGAAGCCGGACCAAGTCCAAGATGCCATTTTCCCACAACACCAGTAGTATAGCCGGCTCCTTTAAGAATTGATGCTACTGTGGGTCTTCCAGGTTCAATAATAGCAGGAGCATCTCCTCTTGCAACTCCTGTGCCAGGCTTTCTCCAGGCATATTCACCCGTCAAAAGGGAATATCTTGATGGTGTACTTGTTGCAGATGTACAGTAGGCATTTGTAAAACGCAATCCGCGATATGCCAGCAGATCGATATTGGGAGTTGACAACCTGTTTGCACCATAACAGCTTACATCGCCATATCCCAGATCGTCAGCATAAATTATTATAATATTAGGCTTTTCGATATTTTTATCAGCTGTACATTGAGTTGATGCCAGGTAGATTATTCCCAGTGTACCAGGGATAATATTTGTTTTTCTTTTGAACCGGATCATGCCTGTTTATATGTTAAATTATTTAGGATCATGTTTTTTATCTGCTGCTTCACAGCTGAATGGAAAATCTTCCGAGCGCACATGCGATAGTTCAATAAGCGAGTCCATCGTGTGCACAATTTCCTGGTTCTTCATGGAAACATCATTGGTTTCACCTGTGTCGTTATCCAGATCATACAGTTCTGTATTACCATGAGGTATCTTTTCAATATCCCGTTTCACAGCTTTCCATTTGCCCATCCTGAGGGTAACCTTACCTCCCTGTTCATGAAATTCCCAGTACAGGAATTGATGTTTTGCCTGTTCTTTTCCTAATAATTCAGGAAGAAAGGAAATACCGTCTATAGACTCAGTAATATCTGCTCCTGCTATCTCTGCCAGGGTCGGCATGAAATCCCAGAAAGCTGAGATATGATCCGATACCGCCCCAGGCTTTACTTTTCCTGGCCATTTAACCAGAAGCGGAGTTCTGATACCCCCCTCATACATATCCCTCTTATATCCACGGAGAGGGCCATTGCTGTCAAAGTAATCAGGATCGGCTCCCCCCTCGAGGTGAGGACCATTGTCAGATGCAAAAATGATTATAGTATTCTTCTCAATGCCAAGTTTTTTCAGTTTATGAATAAGCTCTCCAACATAATCATCGAGTTGGGTTACCATTGCAGCAAAAGCTGCATGTGCTTCGGCTTGTGACCCATAAGGTCCCTGCCTGAAGGATGGTCCGTCATCCACACCCTTATATTCTTTTTCAGGAAGAAATTTACCCCTGAACTTTTTGATATATTCTTCTTTAGCAAATAGTTCTGCATGAGGAATGGTTGTCGGGTAGAACAGGAAAAATGGCTTATCCCTGTTTTTCTCCATAAATCTGACCGCAGCTTCATGAATAAGATCTGCGCTGTATATTCCTTTCTGACCGTTGTCATTTTCATGCAGCACGATCTTATTATGGTTATG
The DNA here is from genome assembly GCA_964387565.1 of uncultured Rikenellaceae bacterium. Lineage (GTDB taxonomy): Bacteria > Bacteroidota > Bacteroidia > Bacteroidales > VadinHA17 > LD21. The sequence goes on from CAYLYN010000216.1 coordinate 3,487, forward strand.
CCACAAATGGTCAGGGTAATAGTTATGAGCGAGACTCTGACAGTTATAACCGTAAAACTCGTCAAATCCCTGTGCATTCGGATCACCTTCAGTATTAATATACCCGAGTCCCCATTTGCCGAAAGCACCGGTCACATAACCTTTCGATTTAAGTACTTCGGCAATTGTAACTGATTCAGCCTTCAGGGGCCAGTTTCCTTCCGGCTCCCAGTTTTTGTTTCCCCTTATCGGAGTATGTCCTGTATGCTGTCCTGTCATAAGTGAGGAACGGGATGGTGCTGATACTGTGCATCCGGTGTAGTGCTGAGTAAATAGCATACCTTCTGTAGCCAGCCTGTCGATATTAGGAGTTGAAAATTTTTTCTGACCGTAACAGCTCAGATCTCCATATCCAAGGTCATCAGCCAGGATAAGTACAATATTCGGAGGTCCTTCGGTACGGTTAACATTTGAGCATGATACAATCAACAGGCTTGAAAAAAAACCAAAAGGCACATAATTCTTCAATAACATAATACAGATAATTAAAATCAACTCAAGTTAAAAATTCAATTTAGATTACGATGATTTATGGTATCTTTTTTTTCATATTTATAATAACCTTGTCTAACTGATCCGCGAGTATTCCGAAATATTGTTAATTTTATAAGTCGAGGTATTAACTGAAATTGATAAGTCATGAAAAAAGTCAAATCTTTACTGATCTTCGCAGCATTCATGGTATTGCTGAATTCCTGCAAAGAAAAAACCGGTGTGGAAAACGTTCCGGATAGAGCTAAAGAAAAAGGATATAAGGTATATTCTGTTTCGATGAATAAGATTTGCAAGGAATGGGATGGTCAGTGGCAGGGAATTACTGTAGCTTCCGACGGAAATTGTTACTTTTCCTCTTCAACACATTCCAAAGGTCACGGTGCCGGTTTCCACCTGTTCAATCCGGAAACATATGAACACAGGATGCTTGCTGAGGATATGACTATTATATGCGGCGAAGGATCAACAACTTCGCAACAGGGAAAGATCCATTCTCCTGTTGTTGAGAGTGAAGGATGGCTATATTTTACAACCCACCTTTCAAATTACTGGAAGGAAGGGATTGAGCAATATACAGGTGCCCATGTACTGGGGTATGAGCTTGCAACGGGGAAATTTAAAGATTTCGGAATTGTAAAGCCAAGGTATTCAATATATTCCGCTATTAATATTGACCCGGTCAGAAAAAAGCTTTACGTATTTGTTGTTCCTTTTCTTCCTGAATTATATGAATCTGACGGGTGCCACCTGTACAGTATTGATATTGAAACAGGTGCAAAGGAGGACCTGGGTCTTGTTGTAAAAGGAAGACGGGCCGCTTCGTTCTGGTTCTATGTTGATAATAATGGCAATGTCTGGTTTTCCTTATGGAAAAAGCATTATACATATGAGAACGATAAGGGTAATCTGTATGTATACAGACCAGATAATGGAAAAATTGAGACATATACTGATGTTCTCCCGGAAGGACAACTTATCGACGGAACACCTGTAAACGATGAATTCAATTTAAGCCAGAGAGCATGGACATGGATTCAACCGCTTAAGGACAGGGAAAAATGTTATTTCACTATGGGTGCATTGGGAGGCGGTGATGAACGCCTATGGTTGTTCGATCCTTCAAAAAACATTGAAAACGGAGAAGCCTTCCAGGCAATTGCTTCCATCGGTTCAAATTATTTTCAAACAGCCGTCGGAGGAAACCGGTTATATTTTGTTCAGTATGCAGACCTGAAGGATGAAAGGGAGTTATTTTCAGAAGATGTCAGGGAGATTGATCCCTCAAGTAAGGAATATGTAGAAAGAAAACTCCATCTGAGAAGCATATCACTTGAAAATGGTTCAGACAATAAAAATATAACAGACCACGGTGAAATTATTGACCAGGATGGACGTGCTGCCAGGATGATTATGTCTATGGCTGCCGATGAAAAAGGAAGAGTATATATGTACGGAAGCTGGCATGTTAAATCATTCAGGGAAGCTACACTTCAATACCTGTTGTTTGAATATCCGAACGGTGACCTGTACAGACTGCTTAAACGGGGTGAATTCTTTGCCGTTTTCAATACAAATACAAACTAGCATTTCAAACATCCCGCAAATAATCCGGCCAGATCAGTTTACTATCGGATGAGGCTTACCTTTTTTGTCGACAGGAATGCATTGTACAGGCTATTTGTATGAGTCTTTGTGTACGCTTTTTATTGACCTTCCTGATGGTTCATTCTGATTTTTGAATGAGGCGTCCCATGCGAGAGCATCCGGAGTACTGCATGCAACTGAAGGAACAGACGGAACGCATGAAGCTGCCGAGTCGGATGGAAAATGCTCTGAGAAAATGGATCGGTACATGTATTCTTCCTTATTCTGAGGAGGATTGACAGGGAATCGATATCTGGCATTTTTAAGCTGTTCGTCAGATATCTCTTTTGCAGCTATTGATTTTAATGTATCGATCCAGCCGTATCCCACTCCATCAGAAAACTGTTCTTTCTGTCTCCATGTTATTTCCTCCGGCAGGTAATCCTCAAACGCTTTCCTGAGCACCCATTTCTCAATCTTGCCGTTTCCGGCCATTTTATCTTCAGGGTTTAATCTCATCGCGACATCCAGGAATTCCTTATCGAGAAAAGGAACGCGTCCTTCAACTCCCCAGGAAGCAAGTGATTTATTTGCTCTCAGGCAGTCATAAAGGTGAAGCTTGCTGATCTTTCTGAGTGTTTCTTCATGGAATGCTTTTGCATCCGGTGCCTTATGGAAGTATAGATATCCTCCAAATACTTCATCTGCACCTTCGCCTGATAGTACCATCTTTACTCCCATCGATTTAATCACTCTTGCAATCAGGTACATCGGAGTTGATGCTCGTACTGTTGTAACATCATAAGTTTCAATATGATATATAACATCCCGTACTGCATTTAATCCCTCTTCAAGTGTAAAATGTATTTCATGGTGAATTGATCCGATATGATCAGCGACTTTTCTTGCAGATGCAAGATCAGGTGATCCGTCCAGTCCTATTGCAAATGAGTGAAGCTGTGGCCACCATGCTTCAGTTTTATCACCTGATTCTATTCTTTTCGGGGCAAATCTTTTTGCAACCGCAGATATTATAGATGAATCCAGTCCTCCTGACAGAAGGACACCGTATGGAACATCAGACATAAGCTGACGATGGACAGCAGCTTCAAGGGCACTCCTCAGCTCAGTAATGGATGTTTCATTTTTTTCAACTGCATCATAGCTCATCCAGTCGCGTTGATACCATCTTTTCACAACACCTTCCCTGCTATACAGATAATGACCCGGCAGGAACTCCTCTATCCTGTTGCAGACTCCTTCAAGTGCCTTAAGCTCTGATGCAACATAGAAATTTCCAAAGCTATCCCACCCCATATAGAGTGGAACTATACCTATATGATCGCGTGCAATGAAATAGCTGTCCTGCTCCTTATCATATATGGCAAATGCAAAAATTCCGTTCAGATCCTCAAGAAAATCAGGTCCTTTATGGCGATACAAAGCAAGAATTACCTCGCAATCGGAATTTGTCAGAAATTCATATTTATCCTTATATCTTTTACGGATATCAAGGTGATTGTAAATTTCACCGTTTACAGCCAGAACCAGGTTACCATCCTTGCTGTACTGAGGTTGCTTTCCTGATTCAACATCGACTATCGACAGTCGCTCATGTGCAAGTATAGCCTTCTCACAATAGAACATTCCAGACCAGTCAGGCCCCCTGTGTCTTACTTTTTTAGACATTTCCAGTACTTTTGGCCTAAGCTCCTGGTAATTAACTTTAAGATCAAATACACCTACAATACCGCACATTATTTTAAGTTGTTTTAAGTTTATCAGACCGCAAATCTAATAAATATA
>CAYLYN010000217.1:0-7366 GCA_964387565.1 uncultured Rikenellaceae bacterium
GAATTCTAAAGCTCCTATCTTAATTGTGAATTAAGAAATACTTACTAACAATTTAGAGTTATGTAATGTATTGTATATTAATAATATAAATATACTGGTACGACTTTTGATAAGGCCGAAGTGTTAATAACATTTGAACCAAATGTAGTTATTGTTGTTTGGGAGAGTATGAACTTTGTAAATTATATAGAAATGAGTAAATTGATGAAAAGGATGGTTGTTATCATCTGCTTCTCACTATTCTCACTGAATCTTTTCGCACCGGTGTCAGGTGGACTTACTGTAGAATTAGCAGAACCGGTGAATCCTTTTGGTAAACTGATTTATGCAATAGGTATGGTTGAGACCAGACTTGATACTTTAGCATATAATCCGGAGGAGAAAGCAGTTGGATATTTCCAGATAAGACCTATTCGTCTCAGGGACTACAATGAGAGGACAGGAAACAACTACAAACTGACAGACATGTATGATTATGATATAGCCGAAAAGGTATTTTTGTACTATGCATCTCAGATCGGACCCTACAACTTTGAAAAAATAGCAAAAAACTGGAATGGTTCCGGTAAGATGACAAGGATCTACTGGAGCAAGGTAAGGAAGCTATTGTAAATCAATGAAAATAAATTCCCGCTGATCATACTGGTATCTATCTTAATATTAACCTGTAATACCTGAATTATCAGCGGGAATTTTACATCAATATTTAGCTGGAAAGAGTTAACTCCTTAGTTTTAACTGAGGCGGGAGTAAAGATTCCTATTACTCCTTTTAAACCAACGCTCATCACAATATTATAGAAAAATGCCAGGAAGCCGATGAAGAGCAATAAACCGCATATTGCTGCCAGTATCATAAGAAGGTTGAATTCACCATTATAATATAATGTTCTTCTCAGCATACCATTTAGACCGGCCATACCCATAAAAGCTCCCATTCCTATTCCTCCAATGAGATGGAACCAGAAATGCAGATTTGCAAGTTTCTGGCTGTATATTTTTGCTCCGTTTGTCACTATCGGGAAGAGGATATAAATTGCTGAATAGAGAGTCATTGTAAGACCCACCAGAATAGCCACATGTACATGGGGACCGACTACCCATTGGGTATTATGAAGGATCCTGTTGAGACCTACATCAGCCTGCATTATACCTGCAGGGACAGCCAGTGCAAATCCAAGAAGACCGCCGAGCAGGAATTTTAAAGGATTGGTCATTTTAAGGGGTCTGGCACTCCAGAGGGTGGCAAGAGTTATAAAAAAGGCCAGTCCCTGTGTAATCAGTTCGAATGCAGTAACGAGTTCTCCGGATACTACTTTTAACATTCCTGGCTGAGCCTGATCAGATAGCAGATGATGCGACCATACTGTCCATGAAACAATAAGTTCAAGTAAAAGCGCTGCCCTGGCAATATTCTGCATAAAAAGAGGCTTGCCGGTGATCATCATCGCAAGCAGATACCATGTGCCTGCCACAAATATCAGGACAAGTCCGTCAGCAATAAGATCGAGTCCCCACCAGAACCAGTTTTTGTATAGCAATGCATCAATTGCACTCTCTTTAAGATCGAAACCAAGTATAGCTGCAATCATATAAACAAGGATAAGAACACCGGTAAAGAGAATTGTGGCAGTATTGAGAGCCATATCCACACTTCCTCTTGCCACAGCTGCAACAGGGAGCGGAACCAGGTGTTCCTCATTTTTCGATGAAAAAAGGTTCCTTGCCGCAACTAGACCAAGTGCAGAGGCCAAAAGCTTTCCTGATGGTTGTTTTTCCCAACCTTCAGGTGTATAGGTAATTGTTTTAAAAATATTGATTATAAAAAGTGCTGTCCCAACCATTACCAGCGCAATTCCAAGGATGAAGAATGTTCCTCCCCAAACACTGAACTGGGTAAAATCTGCAGGGAGAGGCCAGTAAAGTGTATACAGAGGAGAATAGTGGCTCACAAAACCTGCAAACCAGAAAATAAAAGTCCCTATTGCAATAAAAAGAAATGTAAGATTACCCCATTTTATACTCCATAAAGGTTTTTTCATGAGAAAAGGCACTACAAACAGGAAAGCTCCGCATACGATCAGATAAGTAGATCCGAAAATGCCTACAAGTGGATGTGCTGTAAGGATTGCAAAAAACTGCGATTCCGTTATGAAGGGCAATGGAGTCACCTCGTAAATTCTCATAAGCATTCCTTCAATTATCACAAACCCGTAATAGATAAGCCCGACAACCACAAAACGAAGAACAAGCTTTTGCATAGGTGTAAGGGAATCAGCTTTGAACAGGCCCTCTTCACCATTCATTAATGTATTTATAAAACTCATATTTTCAGAATTAATAGGTTAAAACTAGTTTTGTGAACCGGACGGAATGACATGAACAGCATCCTTCAATACCATTCTGACTCCTTTAGGACCAGAATATTCGGTAGACCTGATAGAGTAAACACCTTCCTTATCGAAATGCCATAAGATGTCATTCCTGTGCCCCGGCACTACCTGCATCTGAAACATCATACTGTTATCTTTTCTGAAGAGTCCGAAACCATATGTGAGGTCTTCTGACTGTACGTCGAAAAGTACTTTGTCGTTGACATTTATCACCAGTTTCTCTGATGGCATAATGAAATTGTGATCCCTGACCGTGATTGTAAAAGTTTTATCTGGTGTGTAATCGGACCTGTTCAGGTCCATCTCAGCCCATGGTATAGTATTGTAGGTTACAATATGCAATGAAACACCCAGTACTGTGAGAAAACCGGCGAAGGTATAGAACAATGCGGGTTTTACACCACCTTCCCCATTTTTTTTTGTAACCTTATAACTGAACCATCCAACGAGTAGAATAATGACTATACAATAAAATGTATAAGCCAGTGTCTGTCCTGTTAAAACTACCTCGGAATCAATCATATAACCTCCTTTTTTAATAGTAAATGATATAATCTTGTATCATATATTTTGAAAAAAATTATTTTCTTTTTTCAGCAATATCCTTCAGGGTTGTCTCTTTCAGTATGCATAGAAAATTATCTCTCGTAGTTTCCCATAAATCATGCATTGCGCACCTGTTGTCGAAGGGGCACTCTTTAAAACCCAGTATGCATATCCTGAAGCTGTCGAGTCCGTCCGTGGCATCAATAATATCAGCAAGAGAGATCTTCTCAATCTGCCTCTGAAAGCAGAACCCTCCGTTCCTCCCCTTAATGCTTTGAATAAAGCCTTGCTTTGATAGATTTGCAAGTATCTGACGTAAATAGGGATAGGGGATATGCAGTTTCTTATTCAGATATGCAGCTGACATTTTCATCTCCTGGTGCTTAGCCATAAAGCTCAGTATATTAAGCGAATATGAAGCTGTTTTGCTGAAATTCATAAATGATACATAGTTATATCATATTGCAAATATATTAATAAAACAGATATCGCATCGTGTTGTGTTAATAATTTCACAGAAATATTGTTCTTACCTGAAGCAGCATACCTGTTGTCTCTTAGTTTAATTATCCTACTTTTGCTGGAAAATCACAAAATGGGACGATTTAAAATCACGGTTGAGTATGATGGAACAAGATATTCCGGTTGGCAGATCCAGAAGGGGGGTAAATCCATTCAGGGTGAATTGCTTGATGCTGCGAGAGACCTTTTCGGAGGAGCAGAAATTGATCTGTTCGGCTCCGGCAGGACCGATAGCGGAGTACATGCTGTCGGACAGGTGGTTCACATTGGTGTGGAAACAGAATTACTCCCGCTGAAGATCAAATATGGGATAAATGACCGTCTTCCTCCCGATATCAGTGTAATCAGTGTGGAGGAAGCACATCCTAAATTTCATGCCCGCTATGATGCACATGCACGCAGCTATATTTACCACATAAGCCGGAGACGTACTATTTTCGGGAAGAAGTACGTATGGTGGATCAAAGATCAGCTCTCGCCTGACCTTATGAATGAAACTGCAAAGCTCTTTATGGGACTTAAAGATTTCAAATCCTTTACCGACGAGGACGGAGAACAATCATCCACAAAGGCTGAAGTATTCCACTCTGCAGTTTATGATTTTGGGGATATTTTGCTGTTCCATGTCGTAGGTAACCATTTTCTTTGGAAGCAGGTCAGAAGGATGACAGGTGTTATTGTCGAAGCCGGGCGTGGTAAGCTTGCACCAGGAGTTGTTGCAGGATTCTTCAGGGAAAAATCAGATATTCCTGCAAGGCTCACTGCTCCTCCCAGCGGATTGTTCCTTGAGAGAGTATATTACAGAAATGAGGAGATTGTATATTCAGCAAATCCTGTTATAAGGCTTTAATTACTTGTAGTTACCGTCAAATCCAATCTCCTTCGTATCAAATGGTTTGATGAGCTGATCCACAATAACGGCGAGTTGCTTTTTTGATAATGGAGTCTTCAGGTCATATTGTCTACCGGTACTCTTTGTAAGTATATCAATTACTTCAGATGACACTTCTCTTTCAAGCAATTCAGATAATATTGCTGATACTCCGGTTACAGTTATCTTATTTACATCATTCGACACATGAACTTTACTCTCAAACGAATTCAGACCTTCAGTGAATTCCATCACTGATATGACAGAATCAGGATAAAACCATGTTCTGTTGGCCCACTGGAATGGCTCTCCTTTGACTCTTAATATTCCTGACGATGTAACTCTTTGTATTGACTGGAAATCACTGTCATCAGGTCCGACATCGAAAAGCGGCATCAGGTATGCCCCATAGTCGAGCAAGGTTTGTTGCACCTCTCTGATGTTAAGCTGCCTAACCATGACATTTCTGAGCACTGCCAGAGCAGCACATGCTCCGGCTGCCTGCCCTGTAAGCAGTACTACCGGTTGAAGCCTGGTAGCTCCGTTCATAATATTTGAAACAGAAATTGCCTTGTCCGAAACGATAAGTCCGTCAATGCGGGCAGGTATGAGCGACCCCATCGGGATATTAAATGATGGGACGGGAGGGAAGCTGATTTGCGGGGCCATGGGATTTGCATTGTGATGATGATCAACAGGATAGTCGCCAACGGAAATACCTGTCCTGTACAATGGTTTACCGCTGTAGATATCGAGAATATTATTGATAGTGAGCCTTTCAATTCCTCTCAGCCTTCTTCCTTCGCGGTGATACGGAATTATAGCCAGTTTATCAGTGGTGGGAAATTCATCATCGGCTAAGCCCAGGTTTTTAAAGCCAAGCTCTGTCTGGATATAATACACAAATCCCAGAGTAATTTCTTTTGCTTTTTTAAGTTCAGTCTCTCTCTCAGCCCTGTTCATTTCAATAACATTGAGATAAATATCATTTCCTTTTCTGGGCCAGTTTATCATATATTTATCTCCGGGCAGCCTGCCATATGTAAGCATTTTATCACAGGTTATTAGAATTGAATCTGCTGTCATTGAACATGAACCCCTGTAAAGTTCCGGATTATAGTTTTCAGGTTTTTCTATGATCACATTATTCCCTTCTCCGTAATCTTTCAGGATGGCTACCCATGTCAGGTCCTGTACAATATTGTTTGACTCTTCGGGAGCATTCGCCTCACCGGTCAGGGATCGTGCTTCCATTCCTGTATCATAACCGGCACCTGCAAGGAAGAGACCATCGCCAAGGTCTGTGGCATCAATTACTACTTTGGCCCTGATTGTCATCTCTTTTCCAGCCTCATCCCTGAATCTGGCACCAACTAGTTTATTTTCAGCTTTCAGAATTTCATACAGGTGATATCCATATATTACTTTCAACCCTTCTGTTTCTGCTGCCATCGTTTTAAATATGCTGTCAGCTACATGAGGTTCAAACAGGGTGTTGCTGACCCATCCTGTTGCTAGAGCCCCTGCTCCGCCGTAATGCTTCCGGAGTTTTGAACGGAATTCATTCCAGATACCTGAATGCAGGTTATGATTTCCATCAATACCGCTCACCCCCGCAGAACTTAGCATGCCTCCCAGCCAGTCTGTTTCCTCAACAATAACTGTATTTACGCCCATCCTTGCCGCCTGAATACCGGCTGATATGCCACTTGTGGTCCCTCCGATAACCAGAACATCTGTCTCCGGTTCCGTACTGCATGAACCTGCAAAAAGCAGGTATGACAACATGAATATGCTTGCTAATCTCTCAGATATGTTCTTTCTCATAAAAGATGCTTTTTATGATTTTTCAGAAAAATATTCATCACAATTTACTATCTTTTCATTTTATATGAAATGATCAATCAACCTAAACAATATGAAAAGAAGGGAATTTATCAGGACAACTGCAATTGTGGCACCTGCATTGAGTATTTTTCCACCCGATCTTAGTGGTATTTCAAGGAAATCGGCTCCGGGTAAAATTGAGAAAAGATCACTGGGCCGTACCGGTGAAATGCTTTCAATGATCGGCTTTGGTGGTATACTTGTTATGAATGCTACAACAGAGCAGGCTGCTGAATCAGTTAAGCTTGCCATAGACTCAGGGATTAACTATTTTGATGTAGCACCTACTTATGGTAATGCAGAATTAATGCTGGGACCTGCTCTGGAACCATACAGGAAAAATGTATTCCTAGCATGCAAGACCACTCAACGTGGTAAAGATGGAGCACAGGCTGAACTTGAAAAGTCGCTGAAGAATATGCGAACTGATCACTTCGATCTTTACCAGTTTCATGCAGTTACAACAATGGAGGATGTTGAAAAGATATTTGCACCGGGAGGTGCGATGGAAGCCTTCCAGGCGGCAAGGACAGCAGGGAAGATAAGGTTTATAGGCTTCTCTGCCCATTCTGTTGAAGCAGCAATGGCTATGATGGATCGTTATGACTTTGATACTATCCTTTATCCTGTAAATTATGTGACCTGGCATGCCGGTAATTTTGGTGCCCAGGTTCTGGAGAAAGCCAGACAGAAAAAAATGGGTATTCTTGCACTGAAAGCTATGGCTAAGGGACCCTGGCCAAAGGATGCGGATAAGTCAAAATATCCCAAATGCTGGTATGAACCTCTTATATCTCCTGAAGATATTAGAATGGGACTGCGATTCACCCTGTCGCATCCGGTGACTGCAGCTATCACACCAGGTGAGGTAGAACTCTTTAAGATTGCTCTCAGTCAGTCTGATACGTTGAAGCCACTGAAGGAAAAGGAGATCGCTGAGATTAAAACCAGGGGATTGGCTGGTAACCCCTTATTCAAATACCCACGGGCTTAGGGGGGTACGAGTTGCGGGCTTCGCCCACCGAAGCCATGGCGAAGGTGGGTTGCGTGATGCGCCCAGCGTCGTGTGTCGAGCGTCGAGCGCCTTACTTAGTATACTTCAGCCTCAGGTCCAGCATCCTGTCATAGACAAAATAACACGGATTCTC
>CAYLYN010000218.1:0-1487 GCA_964387565.1 uncultured Rikenellaceae bacterium
TTAAGGTTAAGGTTAAGGTTAAGGTTAAGGTTAAGGTTAAGGTTAAGGTTAAGGTAAACGGCTAAAGGCGAAGTGCAGAAGGGTAAAGAGATTAGAAGATTGATACCAAGCGTCTAGCGTCTAGCATCGAGTGTCAAAGATCTGTATTCGAGCATCCGTCACCTTTAATTAATACTGATTTAATAAATCTTCAAAAAAGAATTGAGTATTACTCTGTACATTAAAATAATATTCCTATATTTGCGACCGGATTTTTGAAACCATACTGAGAACAGAAAATACTATTAGAGATGAACTTAATGAATGTAGTTGAGAAAGAGCTGGCGGTCAAAGGTGACTATCCAAAATTCATTGCAGGAGACACTATTACCGTCCACTATAAAATAAAAGAAGGTAACAAGGAGAGGATTCAGCAATTCCGTGGTGTTGTGATGCAGAGAAGCGGGGCCGGACATACTGAAACTTTTACAGTCAGGAAAATGTCAGGGAATATTGGTGTTGAAAGAATATTTCCTGTAGCATCACCTTTTATTGATAAGATTGAGGTTAACAAGCATGGAAAGGTTCGCAGGGCCAGGATTTTTTACCTTCGCGATCTGACAGGGAAGAAAGCCCGTATACGTGAGAAGAAATTCTAATCAGAAACAATACAAAAAAGGGGTTTTCGCAAGAACCCCTTTTTTTTTGTTTCCACCCCTAAATCCCCCAGGGGGGACTTACCCACGCTCTTAAGCCCCCCTTGGGCCAGTCCTGAGCTTGACGAAGGTGGGGTTTGGGGGTAAAATCGGGGATTGTGAGACAGACCCTAAATATATACTAGATCTTATTGACCATTTCATCACTCTTCTTCTTTGCCTCCTCCACCAGTTTTTTAGCTTTGACATCTGCCTCCTGCTCTAACTGAACAGCCTTTGCATCGGCAGTTTGCCTGATCTTATCAGCTCCTTTCTGAGCAGCCATCTTTGCTAAAGTACCCTTGCTTTCGGCTTCTTTGATAAGTTTCTGAGCCTGTACCTCTGCTTCCTCCCTTAACTGAGTTGCAGCTCTGGCAGCTTCCTCCCTGAGTCGCTGGCCCTGTTCCTCTGCCTCCTGAACAAGCTTTGCAGCCTGTGCTTCAGCTTCTTCCCTGGCTTTATCCTTTGCCTGATCAACAGCCTGTTCAACAGTCTGTTTTGCAACTTCCTTAACAGCAGCCTTTGCACCACCTCCGGATCCCTCTTCTGAACCGCTTCCAAAGAATGGTGATATTAGAGGTTTTGTGAAAGTACCGGTAACTTTAAGGTTAACCTTAAGTGTTTCCGATGGTTTATAAGCAACCCCAAATGCAGCTGCCTGGGCAGATAGATTGTCAATAAGAGAGTTTACTGATGCCCCCAGGTCTGATCGTGGCATTTCAGTTTTAACGATATAGTTAATTGTCTGATCAAGTCCCTGGTCACCTGCAATATTCATTTTAAGATTGCCTGTCTTAATATCGAACGGACTGG
>CAYLYN010000218.1:1497-3679 GCA_964387565.1 uncultured Rikenellaceae bacterium
GGTGTAAATCCTTCCGTCTGATATGGTGAAACTTATATTAATATTTTTAAAAGTATTGCTGTACTTATCACCCAGCTTGAGGGTTTCCTTTATCTTGTCAAAAGTACCTGATTCAACCAGAGTAAGTTCATCTGACTGAAGTTTTCCTGAACCATTAATCGAATTGGTAACTGGCATCATATCACTCCCGAGCAGACTTGAGAATTTAAGAGTTGAGCTGATATTTCCATCTATACCTTTGGCCATTGGTGCCAATTTCTGAACAGTATTAAATGTCCTGAACGCATCTTTCACTGCAATATTGCGAACATCGAAATCAGCATTCATTACCGGCTTAAGTGTATCGCGGGTATCATAATCAGCATTCATCAGTATAGTGCCATTGAGAATATTCATACCGGTTTCCCTTAAACTGAGAATCCCGTTCCGGACTATAATACGGCCTTTGACCTGCTGAGCTTTGATACTGTCATATGAAAAATCATTGATAAGAGCATCAAACTCGAAATCGATATTCTTTGGCACCTGGACTACTGTAAGTGCAGATGTATCTTCAACCACTGTTGTATCCACTGCCATTTTCGACATAATCTCTCCAACATCAACCAGCTTTGAACGCATTGACATCTTTCCTTTAATTGTCTGGTCACTGAATACATAAGGGATATAATTCTCTATTCTGCCGTTAAAAAGAAAATCACTTTTTCCTCCAATATTAAGGCTGGTATTATTCATTGCAGCATATGCCGGTGTGAATTCGAATCCTGCATTATTGATTTTCACCTCAGGATAACCAGTCATTTCTACAAGCATATCCTTTATATTCATATTACCGGTTGCCGTGAAGCTCTCATATTGTTCCTTCTCAATCATCGACATTTTCCCGGCCATCTTAACAGACATATCTATGATTCCTGAAAGATTAATACTGTCCATCGGGACAGCTTTCATCAGGGCTCCCAGGTCTATTTTCCCAACCATTGAACCACTGAAGTCAGGATCGCTCATTGGTGTTTTAAGAGCAAAATTCATATCAAACGGACTGCCTGCAAGCTCCATATGGAAAAGATCGATATTGGCAACAGTTTTGTCCATATCTTTTCCATCAACAAATACATTCGATTTAAGATTGATATTCTGTATCTTTTCAGGAAGATCAGGATAGCTTATCATCCCGTTATTAATCGAAAGATTCAGAGAAACGTCAGGGAGTGTGCTATCTGCATCACTGTAGACTCCTTTTGCTGAACCGGAAAAAGCAAACTCACCTGTGGTTTTTAAATCCTGATAATCGCTCATATATACCGCGGGAACAAGCGAAAGAAGCGTTTTAAAAGATGTCTGCGGTGTACCGAATTCCAGGTCGGTTTCAATATCATCGGCAGGCATCGAAACCATTCCTTTGAAGTTGAGCTTAAGGTCGTTTATGGCAAAATAGTTCTCTCCGAAAGTAAATTTCATATTATCCAGGTTTGCCAAAAGATCTACTTTGGAATCAATTTTTGCTTTGTTCAGATATTTTAAACCTTCCATAATGAATGAGACCTCTCCTATTGTAAGTCCCATCTGCAGATTAGTCTCGCTTAATGTCATGTCGCCCTTAAGATTAAAGTTAAGATCTTTGACAATAGCTATCATATCTGATTGCTCATCGATATATGACAAAGAGGTGTTCAGAAGGGCCACTCTCTGAAGGACTACCTTAAGAGTTGAAGCGGTGGTGTCGGTTTCCACCTCTTCAGTTGTTGTCGTATCTTTCATTATATCCCAGTTCGCTTTTCCATCCTTCAGTACAATTGCATTGATGACAGCACGGTCCATGACAATCGATTTCACCTCATAGCCTGAATCGCCCAGGAGACTTGAGAGATTGAAGACAAGACTAAATGATTTAAATCCCATCAGAGTGTCATTCTCAAATTTATCAACTCCAACAACTGAGAGTCCGTTCAGTGAGAATGAAAGATTAGGGAAGTTCTTAAAGAATCCGAGTTTATAATCGTCAAAAGCAACTTTTGCATTTACAGACTCATTAATTACCACTTCTACCTTCTCCCTGATCTTCTCTTTAAATAAGATTGGAATGGTAATCATAGCAACCAGGATCAGAAGAATCAATCCAAGTAAGATTTTAATTATCCAGCCTATTATCCTTTTCATATCAACAATGTATTATATTTAT
>CAYLYN010000218.1:3689-7366 GCA_964387565.1 uncultured Rikenellaceae bacterium
TTATTATCTGATGTTTATAAAATTATAATTTGTAAGGAACAAACTATTAAAATTAAATAATATTCTTCAGAAATGAAATAGGTGTGAAGAAAGTGCCTGGAGTGCATAGAGTATTTAAAGTTATCTGTAAGTATAGCCATTTGTTGACAATATTAAACTTTAGGCACTTCGCACTTTAGCCACTTTAAACTTTTATTATTATATTTGCGGCTCATTTAGGTCCCGTAGCTTAACTGAATAGAGCATCTGACTACGGATCAGAAGGTTGGGGGTTTGAATCCCTCCGGGATCACAAAAAACATCCTGCGCAAGCAGGATTTTTTTATTTGAATGAACCGAAGAAGCTTGCTTCATGAGGTTCATAAAAAATAAAAAAATGACCACCGCAGGTGGATGTTTTTTGTGATAACCCACCACTGGTGATCACGCCGACGAAGGAGGCGTAATCCCTTCATGAGCCGAATAAGCTTGCTTAAATGAGGATTAAGGAACATAGAATTAAATAAATCCAAAAATCAACCACCTCCCCCCTGACTGTCGTCAGGGGTACTCCTCCTTCAAAAGGAGGAGAAAGTTAAATTATTAATTACCAGGGCCTTTTAACCCCAGTACAATGATAAGTGTCATAACCAAAGATCCATACATTAATCATCAAAGGATACTATCAGGCTGAATATTGATTTAATAAATTTGATTGTTTAATTTTGTTGTAACACCGTACTGATGAAAAGGCTCTTATTCCTTTTGATTTTAATTATTCCATCCTGTGAGATTGGTGAGCCAACATTTTGCTGGGATTGTATTCTATCTACTGCTACAATGTCGGGAGATCCTACGGTTTATAGAAACTGGATATATTCGACTTCAAACATTACATATTGTGATAAAACTGAAGAAGAAATAAATGAAATCTGTCTTTCAAAGTTTGCACAGGGAAATTTGTATAGATCATCTCTCATCTGTACAAAGAGGGAGTAAAATTTTTGGAATTGGTTCATGTTATTCCGTATGAGAATATATGTGCCTAATAAATAATTAAAGCATTATTTTTAAAATCTGCAGCCTGTGAAACAAATTAAAATGGAGAATGCAAGTCAATAAAAATAAGATAAAGACGTAGAAATCTTTATAATGCAAAAATGTTGTTAAGATGAAGAGATTATTTTATCAACCTGTCTGGATTCCTTAATAAATATTTCTCTTTTGCCTCGTCACTATCTGCATCCTGTGCAATGTAAATTGTGGTTCTGTGATCAATTATTACTGCTTTCAGTTTTGACAGGTCGGGAGACTTGATTGGTGTAGTTTTCTTTTCAAACATAATATAGCAAGATAGTCAAAAATATCGGATATTTCATTTATTTTCAATTAATTATTTATTTCAGTTAGCAATAAGGTTACATTCAGAAAGATTTTTCTGTACCTAAAGCAGTCAAATATCTTCTGAGATTGTTACGTACCCTCTTTAAAGCGCAAATAATTCAGATCCCTGAATTATTTTAAGTTTTATTATGTGCCTGTGCACGTATTTTATAGTTATTTTGATCTTTTTAATCCATAAACCAATGATAAATCTTAATATACATCAACATGGCATTGTTAAAACTATTGTATGCAGGGAAGGCGACTTCCTGCTTGATGTTTTGCGCCATAACGGATTTGATGTCTATTCTCCCTGCGGTGGAAACGGTACCTGCGGAAAATGCAATGTTCTTGTAAAAAACGAAGGACTTGTACCCTCTTGTCTGTATTCACTTAAGGATTCTATAGAAGTAATCCTTCCCGACAGGAGAGAAGCCAGGGTACTCATTGAACAGCATCAGCACACAGTTCTGCTTCCTCTTATACCTGGCAATTGTGCCGAACTGTCGGTATATCCTCATGGGGTGGCAATAGACATAGGAACAACTACTGTTGTACTTTACCTGGTTAACCTCATAACCGGAGTTATATCTGAAACAAGAGCAATACTTAATCCACAAACTAAATATGGAGCCGATGTAATTACACGTATCCAGTTTACAACATCACAGTCTGAGGGATTAAAGATACTTCAAAATGAACTGATTAATGCATTAAACAGGGAATTATCAAGTCTTATAAACTTTGCAGGTATAACCGAAAATGAAATTATAAAGATTGTTTTTGCAGGAAATACTACAATGCTTCACCTGCTTCTCGGAGTTAATCCGAAATCACTGGCACTGGCACCATTTAAAGCTCAGTTCCTTGATGAACAGATAATACAGGGAAAAGACATCGGACTAAAATCACATCCACAGGCAGAAGTTAAAGTACTTCCCTCTGTTTCTGCTTTCGTTGGTTCGGATATTGTTGCAGGACTTGCTTCAATAGCCCCTTCCGGAAAATATAAGAGCTACCTATTCATGGATATTGGAACAAACGGGGAGCTTGCACTTGTAACCGAACAGAAGATACTTTGTTGTTCTACAGCTGCCGGACCTGCCTTTGAGGGTGCCAGGATCTCATGCGGAATGGGTGCTGTTGAGGGAGCAATTTCGGCCTTCGTCAAGAATGGTTACACTGTAATCGGAGATGAAAAACCATCAGGCATCTGCGGATCAGGATTGATTGACCTTATTGCATTGCTTCTGGAGCAGGATAAAATCAGTATCGAGGGTCAGCTGAAGGATGATTATATTATCGCTCCGAAAAATGATACCGGCCCGGGTAAATCTATTTCACTAAATCAGAATGATGTCAGGGAAGTACAACTGGCAAAATCTGCAATAGCATCAGGAGTTAAAATACTTCTTAAACAGGCAGGGATGACCTTTAATGATCTTGATGCTCTTTTCCTTGCAGGTGGGTTTGGCAACTATATTAACACAGAGAATGCTGTCAGAATCGGGCTGCTTCCTGAAGAGATGAAAAACAAAATTATACCGCTTGGCAATACTTCGGGAACCGGTGCGATACTGGCTCTGAAGTCTGTAAAGTTTGATGAGGTAATACAAAAATTACTTTCCAGGACTCAACATATAGAACTAGCTGAAGATGAAGATTTTGCAGTTGAATTTGCCATGAATATGTTCTTTTAAAGGCAGAGGGCAGGGCCGAGCGATAAAAAATTGCCCGGTGGGCAATTTTAGCGAAGGAGCCAGCTTGAAGCGAGGGCGAAAGGCTGAAGGAATGGATAAAGGATTGAATATAATTACGCTGAATGTTCCTTATCCTCCTGACTATGGAGGGATGATCGATAGTTATTACCGCATAAAGTGGTTGAAGGAAGCTGGTATTAACATTCACCTTCATTGTTTCCATTATGGAAGACACGGATCAAAAGAGCTGGAATCGCTATGTGCTACTGTTCATTATTATAAACGTGAAAGAACGCTGTTTAGTTTCTTCTCCAGGCTGCCATACATTATAAAAAGCAGAAGTCAAATCCAGCTTCTGGACAATCTAAAATCAAATAATTATCCTATCCTCTTCGACGGGCTTCATACTACATATTATCATAATCATCCTGATCTTGCCGCTAGAAAAAAATTCTTAAGAGCCCACAACATTGAACATCTATATTACAAATCACTTGCAGATTTTGAAAAAAACCTTTTGAAAAAGCTGTATTTTATGTTTGAATCCAGGAAACTTCAGAAGTATGAAAAAGGATTAGGTTCTGTTAAATTATTAACAATATCAGAATATGATTC
>CAYLYN010000219.1:0-2494 GCA_964387565.1 uncultured Rikenellaceae bacterium
CCACCAACGATTAAAACCCGTTTTCCTTGAAGTTGAGGGAGTTCTCGGTGTTCAATGTCAGGCTTGGATACCATCATAGGCTTTAATCTCCTTAATCAGTTTTGAGGTGGATATTTCCAATGTGTAGGGCAAGTAGAGCATGGTTACTCCCAGGTCCTTGAGTTCTTTCCGGCTTAACTGAATCTGCTCGAAGTATCTGTCTCCCCAATCTGATCCAATGACCAGAAAATCCGGCTTAACCTGTTCAAGCATGGGTCGAAGATCATCTTGTGAGTTTGGGATAACTTCGGATACACCATCTAACATGCTTAGAAGGTAGGAGCGTGATTCATAATCAAACACGGGAGATCTTTTTTTATAGCTAAGAACATACTCATCAGTGTTTACTCCCACAATGAGCTTTCCAAGTTTGGCAGCTCGCTGGAGAAAAATAGCGTGGCCACAATGAGGCACGTCAAAAGTTCCCACTGTCAAGACCACGGCGTTAGATGACATGCGTCCTTCTCCCAGCTTTGTTTGCTTTTTCTTGGAGTCTTCCAATCACTGCCAAATCTCCACACCAAAAATTCTTCTAAGTTAGAGGGGATGGGATAAGTCTCAGTCTCATAAGTCAAAGTGGATAACTTTTCCACATATTTGAGTGGTTTCTCAATGATTCCGTGCTCATTGTAGTTAATGGCTACGCCTTCTTTGATTCCAGTGTAAAAGTAGTAGATATCAAAGATTACGTTGTCACGCATGAAGGCACTTTGCATAGGTAAATCCTTGTAATACATGGATCTCACCAGATCAAAGCCCTCTAAACTAGCCAAAAACGGACGATTCACGTCAGAAAGGACATTCACATCAAGATCGGTGTCATGGTCAATGAGTTTTTGATCTCGATATAACCCCAAAAGTGTTCCTGAACTAATCCAATGGTGGACTCCACGCTTTTTGAGTCGCTTGCAGCCCATCTTCAACACTTTAAGTGCTGGCTTTCCTTCCAAAGTCGGGATTGAGAAGTCTTTGTGGTGAGTTATTGTGATGTTTTTTGGGTTTGGCTTGTCGGTGGCTTTAATCACCTCACTCATAAACGTAGCCCAGTCTTTAGCGATAGCTTGAATGTCTCTATTTTTCTCAACGTACTTATATGCCTCTTGTCCTAGCTGCACCCTCTCGACGGGATTAGTAATCAGTCGCTCTAGTTTCTCGATAAACTCCTCAGGCGTGGAGTATAAAAGCCCGTTTTGACCATCTACAATGTCTTGAGAATAGGGTGGAATGTTCCTAGCTAGGGTGGGAATACCCAAGGCAGCATACTCATACATCTTGACGCTTGATTTCAGATAATTGAAGCTCATGTCTTTAAGTGGAGCGAGGCCAATATCTGCCCCAATCGTGGACATATGAAAGCCATGACCATCACTTTTCACCCAAGGATGAGTCACCACTGACCCCTCTGGCATTTTCTTGGTGAACGCCCCAAAGGCAACACCTACCATGTGAAGTTTAACTTGTGGGTTTCTTGAAAGAACGTGAGCAAGAGGCTCGGATATCTCCATGAGGTCTGGGAAGTGGGTAGACCCACCAGCCCAAACAATTCTTACTTCTTTAGGACTCTTGTCTTTTGGCACAACCTGAGGCCAACGCCGGAAGTCTATGGCGTTAGGAATAACTACCACAGCAGGATTGTACTTACGGGCAAACTCCGCTAGTTCAAAAGTCGTGACAATCACTGCACTACACTTAGAAAGTAGCTCACCGTAGCGTTTGACTCTGTTACGATTTTCTTCCAGGTTGATGTTCACGCCATCTTCCCAGAGATACTGTCCGGTAGAAAGCTGGACGTTTCTTTGACCGTAAACTCGGTACATATCGGAAAGTGGGTCAATATCTTCAAACGAGTCGTCTATGTCTACAAAAAAAGGTTTACCAGTCTTAATGGGGTCAATGAGGTCAAAAATCTCAAAGGCAGTGAGCGAATTAAGTCTCAAGATATAAGCGTCTGCTGCTGCAATCGTGCGTTCAATGACTTCATCCCCAAGGGAAAGATCAAGAAAGTGGACACTTCCCCATTCATTCTCTGAGGCAACTGAGGCAAACTGAGCCAGTCGATACCAAGTACATCCATCATCAGCTCTGGGCTGGAGGATTAGCACCTTCATTAAAAGTCCTTCGGGTCAATTACCGCCCATTCTGGGGCTGTTTTTACGAAGAAATCTGGGTCTTTGAAGTAATCTGACCCATAGAGCTTAGTGAAAAACTCATCCACTACTCTAGGCATAGAGGCAATCTTTCGCATGGACTTACTCTTATTGCCATGCTTAAAGAGCTTTTCGGCTCTTACCTGAGAAACGTACTTATTAAAGTCACTGTCTTGAGAATAAACTCGGATTAACTCATCTCTACGAGCTTGATTGATACTGTCTGCTATTTTTACAATTGCCGAGGGTTTGTTGAGTTCTTCTGGAAGTCTGACCAAATCCCCTGCCATGAGTACATATTGTACTCT
>CAYLYN010000219.1:2594-7328 GCA_964387565.1 uncultured Rikenellaceae bacterium
GTGGTGGTGTTATGTTCACGCCTTGTGACTGCCTGATCGGTTCCCTTGTTCACGCAATCCTTCCTGTTGGTTGACTAGACTTTTAATTGTCGAGTCTAACTTGATGTATTGGTAAACCTTGCGAAACGTATCGGCACTGTCATCACCCCTACCCACCTTGTACTGAACTTCCTTGATCTTAGAAACTAACTGGTTGCGGTTTTTAAGCCCCACACTTTTAGCCCAGTCTAGAATCTGTTTAATTTCCTTGTCATATCCCATTTCAGAGGGGTCTAAGCCAAGAGAGCTTTTAAGACTCATTAGTTTAATAGGCTCATTGGTGTAGGTGTCGTACTCTGAGGTGTCAAAATCAACTTCAACCGCCTCGATGTAATCAGATAGTTCTGACCTGACCTCTGAGGGTGAGTCAGTTATTACGACTTCGCTAGTAGGTGTGTTTATTTTCCCCATCTTATCTCTGCCCTCCTTAGAGAGCAGAGTAAAACGGTGAGATTATGAGGTCTTTAAACCAATAATCTGTCCATTTCCTTTCTCGTTTCGAGCTTCCAGGGTCAGGTAGGTCTCGATCACGGCTTGAGTCGAAGCTGAGGTCTTAGCGACATCAGTTTTCTTCGTACCAATGACAGAGGCTACTTTCCACAGACTCACATCGAGGATTGCCACAACACTTGTGGTGATGTGACGGTGAGGGATAACCTTGATCCGACCAAAGTCAGAATCGTAGATGTCCACACCCTTGAACACCACTTTTTCGCCAGCGTCAACATTCTTGGTAGATCCGCCAGTGAAGTCGGAAATCTTGCGCTTGTTGAAACCGTTAGCGAAGGCGTGTCCAGGTTCACCACCCTCTTCCCAAATTTCTTGGAGAAGGTCGTTGAACATGTTCTCGGTTAGAGCCTCAGCTCCAGTTCCGGTTCCAGTTTCAACATTGGAGGTGATCCAAGCAAGTACACCCTTTAAGCGACGAGCTGTACCGGTTGCGCCAGAGTTACCTGTACCATTGACCAAGGCATACTCAATGTCACGTTTGTGCTCCTTGAGTTTCTTGGTGAGTTGGTAAGCAAACTCATCTTCAATACCAGCGGTACTGACTTCACGTTGCAGGTCAGAGACTGACACAGGCGTGGTGAAGTACTGTACGTGGTTACCCAAACGGGTTCGGCGTGCGTGCTCGGTGAAGGTATAGGTTGCTCCCTCAACTTTAGCGTTATCAGCGGCGTTCGCCAGAGCATCGGTCTGCCATTCGTGGTAGACACCTGAAGCCTTCGTTTTACCAAAAGTGGTATAAAACGGGGTTTCCTCTGGAGAAATATTGCTGATAATGTCAGTGAGGTCCTCACGGTTACCAACAGCACGGCTGGATAGCAATGTAGTAGGTGCTGCCATATTTTTCCTTTGTTTTTACCTACGCTTATAGTCGAGACTTCAAAACCTCTTTCCAATCATCATCAGAGCCAGTAGCTATTGCTTTGCGCATGAGATCGTCACCGTGATCAACTGGTGCGCCCGAAGCAGGTAAGGCAGACTCGTTACTCGCACGAGCAATGTCTTTACTTGCCTGAGCCACCCGATCAGAGGTGATGTTCTCTAGGTCTCCCTTGAGCATGTCCACAATCTCGGAGAGCTTGACGGTTGGCACAAAGACAGGCTGACCAGTGTAAGGATTTACCTGGTAGTTCATGGCTTCGTACTGACGAACCGCAATTCTCTCGAGCTTAGGATCAATTGTCTTGGAGACTGCCTCAATGTCGGACTCGTGGTCTTTAATTGAGTTCTCGTAGGCAATTTCTGCCTTGATCTGCGCTCTCGTCTTCCTCGACTCGTTTTGCATCTTGGCGGCAACCCTTCGTTCTAGCTCCTGCGGGTCTAACCCTGTTTCTAGTTCTTCTGGTCGCACGAGGGGCTCATCCTGGCCATCAAAAAAATCTTCTTGAGGCACTGGTCGCTCCTTGAGCTTGCGAGTAAGGTCCTGAATGCGCTTCTCTGCTCTGGTTTGTTTTGGTTTTTCAGGTTCCGAGCTTTCCTCTTGAACAGTTGCCTGTTCAGTTGGTTGCTCATCTACAGACGGCGTAGTTTCATCTGTAGCAGTCTGGTCATCTTCAGGCATTGGCGAACTTGCCTGGGGCTGTACCTGCCCCTGAGTCATTTCTTCTTCCATGACTTCCTTTCTTTTTCAGCCGATTACAGACCAGTTAAGGATTGGTCGACCACTCCTCTGTCTTGGCCTAGACAGAAAGAAAAGCTATGTCTAGCCCTTTTTTCTATCTACCAAGATCGGCGTTCCGTCTTCGCTTTCTCCCACCATCATCTTGTCTGGCCCTAGCCATGAAGCGTGTGGGTTCTCACAGCTTTTACACACCAACCAGAATCCTTTCTGTCTCCAGGTGTGGTGCGTGTTTTTTGCTTTTTCAAGTGCCTTCTGACGCAGTTCTTCAATTTCTGCCTCAGTTAGTCCCCAGATCTTTTCCGCAATTTCAGGCGTTATTTCGTCTGGCATGTTTGGCCTTTGCTACCGTTTGGGGATAATCCCTAATTTGCTTGAGGTAGCTTATGGCCGTCTGAGCCGCTAGAAACCGGAATCCCACACTCTCCACCGTGTCAGAGGGATCAAACATCCCCTGCATGTTCTCTAAGTGCGTGATCTGGTCATCAATCACTTTTTTCACCACCTCCCACTCTTCAAGTTCGCTGAGCCTAGCGGCTAACTCACTGCTTCTAAGCTCCTTTTTGACCTCTGGTGTTTCTTTCAGCTTGTGAAACGCCGTTAGGACACTGGAATCAAAGTGAATCGCTGTCTCCATTACCCTCTCCCCATCTGTTCTAGTTCAGCTAATACTTGTGCAATGGCTGGATCTTGAATCTGAGCTCCTTGCTGCATTGGTTGCCCCTGAGGCATTGGTTGCCCTTGTCCCATGGGAGGCAGCCCCATCTGTTGGAACTGAGCCATGAGAGCTGGATCTTCAAAGTTCGCTCCCTCTTGGGCGTTCTCAGTCACGATCTTGTCCCAGTCAGTAATTCCACTTGAGATAATCCAGCGTTTGAGAAGTTCTCCAAAATCAATCTGTTTATCACCCAAGCTCATGACTCCACCTGCTTGAATTTGCTCCATCGCTCCTGGGAGTTTCATAATCAAACCAATCAGCTCTGAAAGGGTCTGGTTCTCGATAATCTCGTCTTTTTTAACCGTGGAGCCAGCGTCAATCTCATAGCGGTAATCACAGTCCTTGATGTCGCTAGGCTTGACGGTGACCTCACCCATGTCGCCTGTTTCAAACAGTTCCACCACATCAGGTGCAACCTCTTCAACCCTTCTTAGATCTTCCTCATATAAGTAGAGCTTCATGGGTTGTTCTTGGCGCTTGACTACAATGTCGATCATCTTGTCGAAGATCTTTTCTGTCGCCATTTCTAGCATTCGGCGGTCAAACTGTGTCCGTTGCCCCTCGGTCATGGCTTGCATCTTGAGAGCCTGGGGAGTTTTACCAAAACCTGGGTCTGTTTCACTACTTACACTCGTGTCCGTGGTGTTGGTGAGAGTCAACATGGCTCCCTTCAAAAATCCGTAGGTTGATTGGAAAGTGTTGAGCCCAAGTGGAGAAAGCTGCATTT
Organism: uncultured Rikenellaceae bacterium; assembly: GCA_964387565.1. Classification (GTDB taxonomy): domain Bacteria; phylum Bacteroidota; class Bacteroidia; order Bacteroidales; family VadinHA17; genus LD21. The sequence continues at coordinate 6,204 of CAYLYN010000219.1, forward strand.
GCTCAATTCCGTTAAGCTGATTCGCCTTCATAAGCCACGTGGCTCCGGCTCCAAGCTGGAAGCTATCCCAATCGGCCACAGAATTAGGATCAATCTTTAGTGGTGGGAAAATACTCATCTTCACCCCGTCCAGGTAAAGGTTAATGAGACTACTCATGGTGTAGTGGAGGGTTTTACCTCGCTCAAAGTCTCCAAGGCCAATAAAGCGGTCAAGCAGTGGATAGGAGTGACACATCACTACTGGTAACTCACCGTTTTTCTGAGGGTTTGGAATGTCTCTGAGAATAAGTTTTTGATCTCGGCTAAAGGTTACCCAGCGATCCTTCTCGTAACGGGTGATAATCTCCCACTCCTCTTTCTTTTCTAAGTCCTGAGAGTACTTGCGCTGTACCCAGCTTTGCTCATTAGGATCGTCTTCACCTGGCTTGCCTTCCAAGAGGTTGTCTACGTTCTTCCAAACACTCTTGTCTCTACTTTTCAGCCAATCCTTCGTGACTTTAGATCGAACACTCACTCGCTCTGAATCCTCAACCGTGTACTTACCAGATTGGGGAATAATGGCTCGAATGGGAATGAGGGTGAAGTCTGGTCCCACGTACCCACTCTCCTTGTTTACCGCCATGTCTACTAACACACCAAATGATCCGTAGACCTTCCGGTAGAAAGAAAGCAACCACAGCTTAGTAAACACGTCATACTGAGTGGTAGCGTGAGGAATAATGTGATTGTGGAGAATAAGGTCCATAAACAAGCTCTTACCCTTGTTTTTCTTGGACAAAGCTACAACCTTACCAGACGGCATCTGAGCCATCACAGCGTTGTTTTGCTTGATGATGGAACTAAGCAGCGTGGGGTCTTGCACTCGAGAACGGGTCTCGTTGACCGTAATGGAGTCATCTGGCTCACTAAAAAGAATCTTCTCTTTCTCATCAAACTCATCGTGAAGAAGTTCAATCGAACGAAGATCGTTGTCGTAGTCTTCACAAACTACGTCAATCAGTCTCTTGTCTTGAGGGGATTTGTTCTTTTTCGCCATGGTCTAACCTTTCCAGGTTGCCATGACGCATTGAAACTTTCCTTGCGGCAAAGTGCGAAAGCAAACGTGCTTTGAGTAATTATTATACT
>CAYLYN010000220.1:0-7263 GCA_964387565.1 uncultured Rikenellaceae bacterium
ACTATCCGGAGGAATGGAATTTCCTTATGTAGCACAGTCAGCAGCGATTTGAGACTGTACTAATTTAAGAAAAAAGTTTAAGATTTTACTTTCTGACCCTGCAGAATGGTTTTATAGTCAGTTTCGAACATGCCCTTGCTTATTGCTGTAAGCTTACCTTTGAGCAGCCTTTTTCTGAGAGGACTTACCCTGTCGGTAAACATCACACCGTCGAGATGGTCATATTCATGCAGAATAACCCTGGCTTTATACCCTTCATATATCTCATCATGGAATTCCCAGTTCTCATCATAATATTCAATCCTGATTTTTGACTCCCGGTTAACCTCTTCCCTGAGATTTGGTATGCTGAGACAGCCTTCAGTCATTGGTGCAAGATCTCCGCTTTTTTCAGTTATATGTGCATTTATGAATGCTTTTTTAAAGTCGGCCATGGAAGGATCATCCTCAGCGGCAGGAGTACCATCTATTACAAATATTCTTAAAGACTTTCCTATCTGCGGAGCTGCAAGACCTATACCATCCGCATGATACATCGTCTCAAAAAGATCATCAATAAGTTGTTTCAGACCGGGGTAATCCCTGTCAATATCTTCAGCAACTTTCCTTAAAACAGGATGGCCATAAACTACAACCGGGTATATCATACTTTACTCTCAATTTTTTTGTTTGAACCTGAATCGAGCCAGGATTGGAGAATGATTGATGCACTGATTCTGTCAATCATTGATTTGTCCTGCCTGTCCTCCTTTTTCACCCCTCCTTCAATCATACTTTTTAATGCAATCTGAGAGGTAAATCTCTCATCAACACAATGGATGACTATTTCAGGATATTTCTTCCTGAGCTTCTTAAGGAAAGGATCGATGTATTTAACACTTTCACTGGGCTGGTTGTTCATTTTTCGCGGGTAACCTATCACGAAGGCATCCACTTTTTCATTTTTAAGATAACCTTCGATGAAGCTGTCAAATACGGAAGGATTGACTGTGGTAAGGGGGGATGCAAACATATTAAGCGGGTCAGTAACTGCAATACCGATCCTCTTATTACCATAGTCTATGCCTAAAATCCTTCCCATACTCTTTTTCAAGGTGCAAATTTAATAAAAAAGTAGCTGTATTAAAAGACAGATTTTGCCTCCGTCTCACCGCTACATAAGTAATAGGTTTTAATAATTTACTCTTGGATTTAGGGCATAACCGTCAGCATAATTATTATATAGTTCCATTTAGGTGTAGAATAAGTTAAGTTTCCCCTCCTTCAAAAGGAGGGGAAACTTCAGTTTTCAATCACGGCTCTTAAAATATCCCTGGGTTAATTGCATTGGAATCTGAATTAAAAAAGGGGCCTATGAAGAAGCCCCTTTTTCTTAGATTAGGATCAATATTATTCAGTTTTTGAAAAATCCATAGCCGCAAGGCGCTGGTAAACACGGTATCTCCATTTTGCATTCTCCTCAGCAGCCTTGAACAATACTTCAGCCTCTTTAGGGAATGATTTCAGAAGTGATGTGTACCTGACCTCAGTGTTGAGGAAATCCTGGAATTTACTCCAGTCAGGCTCTTTTGAGTCGAGCTGGAAAGGATTTTTGCCTTCTGCCTCAAGGAGAGGATTATACCTGTAAGTCTGCCAGTAACCAGCCTCAACTGCAAGCTTGGTCTGAGCCTGTGTCCTGCCCATACCATCTCTCAGCCCATGGTTTATACATGGTGAGTAAGCTATGATAAGTGAGGGTCCGGGGTATGCTTCAGCCTCCTTAATTGCCTTGAAATACTGAGAATTACTTGCACCCATTGCTACCTGGGCAACATAAACGTATCCATAGCTCATTGCCATTTGTCCCAGATCCTTTTTACGGATCTTCTTTCCTGAAGCTGCAAATTTTGCAACTGCACCGGCAGGTGTAGATTTTGAGGCCTGTCCTCCGGTATTTGAATACACCTCTGTGTCGAGAACAAGTATGTTAATGTCCTCACCTGATGCAATAACATGATCAAGCCCTCCGTAGCCTATATCGTATGCCCAGCCATCTCCACCGAATACCCAATGGGATTTCTTAACAAGATATTGTTTCAGGCTTAGTATCTCCTTAGCCAATTCTGAATTTTCCTTTTCACAGGCTGCGATTACATTATCGGATGCAGCCCTGGAAGCTTCAGCACTATCTTTTGCCTTGAGCCACTCTTCGAAAGCAGTCCTGGTTTCGCCACTAACGGTTCCCTTATTAACTGCTTCATTCATCATTCCGGCAATTCTGTTTCTGATAGCCGTTGTTCCGAGCATTTGTCCAAAACCATATTCCGCGTTATCTTCAAAGAGCGAGTTGGCCCATGCGGGACCTTTACCTTCTGTATTAGCAGTATATGGAGTTGCAGGTGCTGAACCTCCGTATATCGATGAGCATCCTGTTGCATTGGAGACTATCATCCTGTCGCCATAAAGCTGAGTGATTGTTTTGATGTAAGGGGTTTCACCGCATCCTGCACAGGCTCCGGAGAATTCAAAAAGAGGCTGTGAAAACTGGCTGTTCTTTACATTAACAAATTTATCAACAACCTTATCCTTATATCCTACCTTCTCATGCATGTAATTCCAGCGCTCGGCTTCACCAAGCTGGGTTTCAAGAGGTTTCATTATCAGAGCTTTATTCTTTGCAGGACATACATCGGCGCAGTTGCTGCAACCTGTACAGTCGAGCGGACTTACCTGTATCCTGAACTTATAAGCTTTCAGAGCACCAGGGATACCCTGAATTGTCTCTGTCCCCTCCGGAGCTTTGGCCAGTTCTTCCTCAGTAAGAAGGAATGGACGGATAACTGCGTGAGGACATACATATGCACACTGGTTACACTGAATACACTCATTGGGCTGCCATTCAGGCACATTTACGGCTATACCTCTTTTTTCATATTGTGATGTTCCTGCCGGGAATGTTCCATCTTCCCTTCCCCTGAATGCGCTTACAGGAAGGTCATCTCCCTTCATGGCATTAATAGGTTCCATAACCTCCCTTATAAATGCAGGGATATCGCGGTTGTCAACTGCACTCTCAACCTTAATATCAGCCCATTCGGCAGGTACAGGTACTTTTGTTACAGATGAACCTTTATCAATAGCTGCATAATTCATATTGACAACATCTTCACCTTTTTTGCCATATGATTTATAAACAGCGCTCTTCATCTCCTTTTCTGCCTTGGCATAGGGAATTACTTCCGATACTTTGAAGAAGGCAGCCTGCATAATAGTGTTTGTGCGCGTTCCAAGTCCGAGCTCTTCAGCAATAGCTGTGGCATTTATAATGTAGAAGTTTATCTGGTTCTGAGCCATATACTTCTTCATATGATCAGGAAGACGGTTCTTTGTCTCTTCAGCATCCCATATTGAATTCAGAAGGAAAGTACCATTTTTCTTCAGACCTTTAAGCATGTCATATTTATCAAGATAGGAAGGAACATGGCATGCAACAAAATCAGGCGTTATAACCAGGTACGGCGAGCGGATCGGTTTATCTCCAAAACGCAGATGAGATGTTGTAATGCCTCCTGATTTCTTTGAGTCATATGCAAAGTAAGCCTGGCAATATTTATCGGTAGTGTCACCAATAATCTTAATTGAATTCTTATTGGCGCCAACTGTACCATCTGAGCCAAGTCCGTAGAATTTTGCAGAATAGGTCCCCGGGGCTGCCACATGTATCTCAGGCAGGATGGGCAGAGAAGTGAAAGTAACATCATCCACAATACCAACAGTAAAACCATTTTTAGGCTCATTCATTTTCAGGTTCTCATATACAGAAAGCACATGAGCAGGAGTTGTATCCTTTGAGCTTAATCCATATCTTCCACCTACAATTAAAGGCTTAACAGCCTTGTTATAAAACATTTCAACCACATCAAGATAAAGAGGTTCGCCGTTTGCACCTGGTTCTTTTGTCCTGTCAAGAACAGCTATTCTCTTAACGCTCTTTGGCAATACATTAAAGAAATACTTGGCTGAGAACGGACGATAGAGATGCACAGTTATAAGTCCAACCTTTTCACCTTTTGCAATAAGGTAATCAATTACCTCTTTGGTAGTGTCAGTTATTGAACCCATTGCTACAATTATATTTTCAGCATCGGGTGCACCATAATATGTAAATGGCTTATATTCTCTGCCGGTAATTTTACTTATCTCCTCCATATATGAGTTGACGATATCAGGTATCGGCATATAGAATGGATTTATAGCCTCTTTTGCCTGGAAAAAGATATCAGGGTTCTGTGCTGTACCTCTTGTAACCGGATGTTCAGGATTAAGAGCATTATCACGGAACTTTTTAATGGATTCGAAATCAGTCAGTTTAATCATGTCTTCCATCTCCATCAATTCAACTTTCTGTACCTCTGCTGAAGAGCGGAAACCGTCAAAGAAGTGAAGGAATGGAATTCTTGATTTTATAGAAGCAAGATGTGCTATTCCGGCAAGGTCCATTATCTCCTGGACACTGCCGCTTGCAAGCATCGCAAATCCCGTCTGGCGGGTCGCGTAAACGTCGCTATGATCACCAAATATTGAGAGAGCATGAGCGGCGACTGTACGTGCTGAAACATGGAATACTGCAGGAAGAAGTTCGCCTGCCATTTTGTACATATTCGGGATCATCAGCAGCAAGCCCTGTGAAGCAGTGAATGTTGTACCAAGAGCTCCTGCCTGAAGTGCTCCGTGCAAAGCTCCGGCAGCACCTGCTTCCGATTGTAGTTCAACCACTCTGAGTACATCGCCAAACATGTTTTTTAAACCGTTTGCGGCCCACTCGTCTACATATTCTGCCATTGTTGATGATGGTGTAATGGGATATATGCAAGCTACTTCGCTAAACATATATGCAACATGTGACGCTGCTTGATTGCCGTCACATGTTATGAATTTTTTTGTTCTCATTATAAAATATATTTGATTTAAGTAAGGTTTAAAAATAAAGTGCAAATCTAACAAAAACTATTAATTAACTACCATTCATTGAGACAAGAAACTCCTCGTTCGATTTTGCCTGTAATAACCTGTCGCGAAGGAACTCCATTGCCTCAATAGAATTCATGTCGGCAAGGAAATTGCGCAGCACCCATATTTTCTGGAGTATGTTTTTATTCAGAAGAAGATCTTCTCTCCTGGTGCTGGAAGCCGGGATATCAATTGAGGGGAAAATCCTTCTGTTTGATAGTTTACGGTCGAGCTGCAATTCCATGTTGCCGGTCCCCTTGAATTCCTCAAAGATTACATCATCCATTTTTGACCCGGTATCAGTAAGAGCAGTGGATAGTATTGTAAGCGATCCTCCGTTTTCAATATTACGTGCTGCCCCGAAGAATCTCTTGGGTTTATGAAGAGCATTTGAATCGACACCACCTGAAAGAACCTTCCCGGATGCAGGTGCAGTTGTATTAAAGGCTCTGGCAAGCCTGGTTATTGAATCTAGAAGAATAACTACGTCATGTCCGCATTCTACAAGTCGTTTTGCCTTTTCCAGAACAATATTTGCAACACGGCAATGCCTTTCAGCCGGTTCATCAAAAGTTGATGCGATGACTTCAGCTTTCACATTCCTTGCCATATCGGTAACCTCTTCAGGTCTTTCATCAATAAGAAGGATCATAAGATAAACTTCAGGATGGTATTTTGCTATTGCGTTTGCTATCTCCTGAAGAAGTATTGTTTTTCCTGTTTTTGGCTGTGCAACTATCAGTCCCCTCTGGCCTTTTCCGATAGGTGTGAACATATCTATTATCCTTACCGAAAGTGAACCTTCACCCGGCTGGCAAAGAGTAAATTTTTCATTGGGAAACAACGGTGTGAGGAAATCAAATGGTACCCTGTCCCTGATAAAATCAGGGCTTCTTCCGTTAATCTCGTCAACTTTAATAAGCGGAAAATATTTTTCACCCTCTTTCGGTGGACGAATAGAACCCTTAATGGTATCTCCTGTCTTCAGACCGAATAATTTTATCTGTGACTGGGAAACATAAATATCATCAGGAGAATTAAGGTAATTGTAATCAGGAGACCTCAGGAATCCATATCCGTCAGGCATTATTTCAAGTACACCGGTATTATATATTATCCCTTCAAAGTCGTAAGCTTTTTCCTTTTTCTCCTCTTTCTGCGATATTTCCTCTGTAATTATTTCCTTAACGGGAGGCTCAACAATAATATCACCGTAATAAACATCAGAAGTGGGAATTTTTTCATCGAATGCCAGATCCGGTATCTGATCTGGGATAGTATCATCAATTACCTTTTCTGGTGCAGGATCTGATATAACTCTTTCGGGAATATGATCTGATTTTTTTTCAGGATGTTCTTTCCTGCGATCACCCTGGTTCACATCTTTTCTTTCATTATCCCTGTATTCTTTTTTCTCAGCATCAGGTTGATGCATTTGCCTGACGGCTTCTGTATTTTCTTCAGTCCGGGCAGGAGCGCTCTGCTCTTTATCAGGCCTTTCAAAAGGTCTTGATTCTGTTATTTTCATGCCATCAGGAGATACAGACATTACTGATTCAACTGGCCGTGCCGGACCTGGCTTATTTGTCCTTGGCCTCCTGCCTCTCCTTGCTGAAGCATCAGAATCATTCCTGTGAAGATCGGGAGCGTAAGAATATCTCTCTTTTTCATCTGATTTTTTCGGAACCACTTCCTCAATTGCTTGTTGATCAAGGATCTTGTAGATAAGGTCCTGTTTTTTCAAAGTCTCTGCCTTTTTAATATTAAGTTCTTTTGCAATATCCCTTAATTCAGGAAGCAACTTCTTACTTAACTCAAGAATGTCGTACATATTTTAATGATAAATGGAATATAAGAAATAGTATTGATTGTTATGGAAACACGGGATAAGAAACGCGGATCTGCCCGCTGATAAAACTAAGCACAAATTTCACATTCCCGAAAACCGATGCAATATTAAAAAAAATTACTTATTAAACTTATGTTAAATATTGTTAAAATGCAACGGATTTCTTGCAAATCAATAAATGATCTGAATTTCAGCATATGAAATATACTTGCAAGATAGTGGATTTATTTCAATAAATCAAAAAAATTTAGGTATTCATGTTGGGAGAGCGCTTTTTTTTATTAAAATTGTGACAGTTACATGATTTTTCATTATGTCTAACTAAGCTGCAGGGATATGCGTCAGCTGAAGATAACAAAACAGGTTACAAATCGCGACACTCCCTCTCTTGATAAATACCTGCAGGAGATTGGACGAGTGGAACT
>CAYLYN010000221.1:0-7050 GCA_964387565.1 uncultured Rikenellaceae bacterium
ATAATAAATTAAACAGGATATTTTCATATGATCAGGAAAGAATACATGATATTATAAATGCACTGCTCAGGGCAGGCCTTATTGAAGAAAGAAATGAAGACCTCTTTGTTGTAAATACTTTCATTGAACCTCACCTGATAAGGATCTTCAGGAAAGAAGAATTGCTCTAGAAGCTTTGAGAGAACTAGTAATAGCCGAACAGATGAAAATCATAATCATAATAGTAGTTGCAGTCCTGATATTAACGGGTTTCAGGATTCTCAGGATGGGATTAAAGTACCTGACAAGCCGTTTCACAGGAACTGGTGTTCTTGAAAAAACAGTTATAATAATTGAATTGCTTGTCTGGACCATTTTCATATTCCAGTCATTATATTACCTGTTTGGTGAAAAATTCTATTACCGGTACCTTTTTGTGACTCTGATAATTGTACTGATCGGATTTATTTCATGGTATCTTTTAAGAGATATGCTGGCCGGTTTCTTTTTCAGAATAAGATACACACTGAAACCAGGAGCTCATATAAGTACTCCAAATGAAAGCGGGGTGCTTAAATCTTATGGGATTACATCGCTAAAACTGGTAACGAGTGACGGAATATTGCTTAATATTCCATATTCCAGAATAATAAATGATATTATAGCAGAAAAGAGTTTTCGAGGAGCTCCGGAAGAACATATATTGGAACTTCAGGCAGATTTATCGCTGGGCAGAACAAAGGCGGAAGAATTGATCAGGTTGACATTACTGAATTCACCATGGACTAATCCAAAAGAAGAACCTGTTATCAAATTCCTGGAGGAAGGTGAGAAAGGCTACTTATTTCAGGTCAGGTTATTTTCTATAAAAGAAAAAAACATAAGGCTGATTGAAAAGTCACTCGAAAATTTTGCATCTATTCATGTGGTAACACAAAGAGCTTAAGTCTATTAAAAATATTATACCCATGTTATTACTAGGCTATCATCGGTATCTAAAAATTAATCAGCAAATGTTATGGGAGTAATAGAAAAATTCATAAACAAAGTGATATTCAGTGTTGGAGACCAGGATATTAAAGTGATAACTGTGATTACACTCGTTTTAATATATTTTCTTACAATACTATTGTTATGGCTGATAAAGAGAGGACTGAATACCAGAAGAAGTGCGAAAAAACTCGACAGAAGCAATGCATACTCAATATTTCAGATTATAAGGTACCTGGTCTGGATAATTGCCATAAGCCTGATGCTGAAAACACTGGGCATAAGCCTTACAGTACTATTAGCAGGATCGGCTGCCCTTCTTGTTGGAATCGGCCTGGGACTCCAGAGCACATTTATTGACTTTGTTTCAGGACTTACTATCCTGATCGAAGGCTCTACCAGGATCGGTGATGTTCTTGAGATTGGCGGGGATGTTGTGATTATTCAGCAGATAGGTATCAGAACATCCAAAGGGCTCAACAGGGATGATATTGTGGTTATAATCCCCAATTCACTTATCACATCAAAAAAAGTAATCAACTGGAGCCATCAGTCAAAGAAGACACGATTCAGGATAAATGTCGGAGTAGCATATGGAAGCAATGTTGACCTGGTGATTAAAATCCTTGAAGAGAGTGCACTGGAACATCCTGATATCACCGACAAGAATCTTATAGAAGCAAGGCTGATAGACTTTGGAAACTCTTCCCTCGATTTCCAGGTCCTGTTTTTCAGCGATAATGTATTCCGGATTGAAAAGGTAAAAAGTGATATAAGAAAGATCATTAACAGGAAATTTGCTGAGAACAATATCACTATTCCATTCCCCCAGAGAGATGTTCATATAATAAGTGAAAAAAGATGAAGCATTTAGTTTTATTATTGATAGCAATACTTGTCTTCATGACAGGAATAATATTCAAACTTATGAATCTTCCGGGAGCAGGTATTCTGATGGTACTCGGACTTATAATTTTCATAGTTTACTCGTCAATAATATACTTCAAAAACAAAAAACCTGTGATGAAGAAACTACTGATCATTTCATCCATTATTCTGATTACCGCTCTGGTTTTTGCTATAATCAAATATCCGTATTTTTCAGAAGTGGTACTAGGTGCCATGCTTGCAGGTTTTTGCATCTTCATTCTCAGTCTTCTCTTCAACGATAAGAAAAAGGAATCCTAAAATAAATAACTAATGTCCTATCAGAGCAAAATTGTCGTTGTCACCGGGGCAGGAAGAGGGATTGGCAGAAGCATTGCCGGTGCATATGCTTCGAAGGGTGCTTTTGTGATAATTGCTGAAAAGAATTCAACTTCCGGAAATAAATCTGAAGGTATAATAAAAAAGGCCGGTGGAGAATCGGTCTTTATAAAAACAGATGTTTGTCATCCGGATGAAATTGTTAATCTTTTCACAATCATAAAGAATTCATACGGGAGACTTGATATCTTAATAAACAATACCGGTATTTCTATACTCAAATCACCTTATGAGCTTTCAGTTGAAGAATGGGATAAGGTTATTAATACAAACCTCAGAAGCACATTTCTATGCTCGCGGGAAGCAGCTAAAATAATGAAGGATAACGGGGGCGGATCTATTGTAAATATATCATCAACAAGGGCTTTCATGTCGGAGCCTTATTCAGAAGCCTATGCTTCAACTAAAGGTGGAATTGTTTCTTTAACACATGCTCTTGCAGCATCTTTTGCAAATGATAATATTCAGGTGAATTGCATAAGTCCGGGGTGGGTGGAAACAGGAGATTATGAAAAACTTAGAGAAACAGACCACAGACAACATTTTTCAGGCAGGGTTGGAATACCTGAAGATATTGCTCGTGCCTGCCTTTATCTTACCGATGAAGGAAATAACTTCATTAATGGCACCAATATAACTATTGATGGAGGTATGACAAGGAAGATGATATATGAGGATTAGTTGCCTTCTATTTACAACCATTGAAAACCTGGATGACATCTAAATACTAATAGCACTAAAAAAGTAGTGTCTGCTGGTTATAATTCCATGGTTTTATGAGATCAGCAGTATCCCGGTTTGCTGAACGACTGTTAATGAGCGGGCTCACAGTATGCGCTTTAAGTATATCCTCAGAGGCGGGTTTTAAAAGAGTTTTAATTTTTTCTGTCTCATTAGAAGTATCAAGCCACAGTCGTTCCGATGTTTTATCAAGAATTGCAGGCATTCTTTTCTTCGAGTTATGAATTTCCGACATAAGGATGTTGGCATCGGTGGTAATGATGGTAAAAGTGGAAAACTGTTCACCAGTATTGTTTTCAACCCATTCATCGTACAAACCTGCCAGTGACATAATATCATCATCTGCCCTGTAGATATACCATGGTACCTTGTCCTTTCCCATATGCTGCCATTCGAAAAAGCCTCTGACCGGCACAATACATCTTTTAGTCTTTAAACTTGATGAATATGAAGGTTTTGTCTCCAGGCTTTCAGACCTGGCATTGAAGGTTTTAAGACGGATCTCCTTTGCTTCATCTATACTCCTTGTCCATGATGGTATCAATCCCCACTTAAGGAGCCTGATCTTCCCCGGATTACCTGAGCAGAGAGCCGGCAATTCAGGCAAACCATAGGCATGATAATAATAACTAGGCCGATATTTATCAGGATCGATCAAATCAGCTCCATATCTGTTCTCCAGCTCTTCCTTAACCAGGTTTACATTAACTGTAAAACACATATTTACCAGTCAAGTGATTCGTTTGATGTGAAATTGAGAGGAACCGGAAGTGAATAATTAAAGAGATCATATTCCGGCCATTCCTTTATCTGTGCTATAACCCTGTACATCATATTGTTCATGTAGGAGTATATCTCCGGTCCGTTCCAGGCACTTGAATTGAACAATACCACCCAGGCTATACCATCTGATTGTCTCTTCATCATACCGGCGCTGCCCGGGAATGAACCGGTTCTCCACCATGTACCGTTATAGACTGTGGTTTTCCATCCAACAGGTGCGTAACCGTTATTATTATCAGTCATAATATGGATACTCTCACTGTTCAGGATATCCGGTTTTGAATGAAAGCCATCAACAGCAAGAAGAAGTCTCATCAGGTCAGGGGCTGTAGCGATCCAGGCACCGGCTGCACCGAGAGCACGTATATCATTTCCGCCATAACTGGGTGTAACCATCTCTCCTGTCCCGTATATTGATGGTTTGAGCACAACATCGGAAGGTTCATAATATGTTACCTCAAATGGAGTCTTCTCGGATGGAAGATTACCTGCAATAGACATATCATAAATACCAAGTGGTTCAAGAACAGACTTCCTGCAATATTCCTCGTATGACATTCCTGTAAGCTTCTCAATAACCAGTCCCAGTATACTGTAGCCCAGATTGGAATATGCACGTCCGGTACCCGGCGTAAAATGGAGTCTCTTGTTCAGGGCAAACCTTACGATGGTCTTAGTATCAGCCGGAGGAGTTACTCCCATCTTTTCTGCCACAACTACAGGCATAAACATCTGATCACCATGCCTTTGAGTCCATCCACCCTCATGACTGAGCAAATGGCCTACCGTGATACCATATACCCTTTTATCCCTGGGTTCACTGAAATAAGGATCATTAAGAATTCCATCTGTACCAAACACTTTATCGTTAAGTGATACACGTCCTTCCTCCCTGAGCTTCATTATTGCAACAGCCGTAACAAGTTTTGATATACTTGCCACACGGAATTTATGGTATGGTTGAGTTTCTGTCTTAAGGGCAGTATCGGCATAGCCGAAACCACGTGAATATATAAGTTTACCGTCCTTTGCTACTGCAACAGAAGCACCTGCAATTGACCACCTGCGCATAAAAGAATTCACTGTTTTCTCAACAGCAGCAAATTCTCTCCCCGATGAGCTGGCATTCGTGAGCCTTACGTTTTCCGGAACCAGTTTATCAGAGACAACTACACTTGTTTCCTTGGCACCCGGATTAAAACTCACCAGTGAGGCCAGAAAGCTAATGATCAATATTTTTTTTATCCTGGACAAAAACCAAAATGATTTTTTTTGCAAAAATAAGAACTATTTTTTCGTTTTCATTACAGATAACAAATTTTGAATAATCAGTGTTTGCTGAACCCGGAAAAAAAATAGCAGGAGCTTAAATAAAATACTGGCAGGAAATCAACAAAAAATTAACTTTGTCTCCATGTCTTACAAAGGAATATCAGTAGTTATGTACAGCATAATTTTGCTGTTATTTATTTCTTTGAAGATTTTTGCACAGGAAACAATAACTGCACGAGGTAACATTACTCTTGCTGAAGATACTGTAGATTATATACCAGCCTGGTATCCGGGAGCTCTGGAATACAACCTTATGATAGCATCCGCAAGAGGACTTACCTCTGAAATTGACAGGCTGATCCAGAAAGGGGCAAACATAAACTCATATAATACTGATGGAGCCACGCCGCTTATCTTTGCTGTTTCATACAATAAGCCTGAAGCAGTAAAGACTCTACTGAAATACTCACCTGCTCTTGAAGAATTTACTTCAGGATGGGAAACAGCACTTATGATTGCGGTTAAGAATGATTATGATACAATTGCTGAAATGCTGATACGGGCCGGGGCCGATACAGACTATGCAGATAATCATGGAGCTTCCCCTATTCACTATGCCTCCCTGTACGGATATGGAAAAATGGTCGATTTACTTATTTATTACGATGCTACAATTGATGCAAAGACAGATGATGGATTTACACCTTTGCATACAGCGATCTGGGCAGGATATGCAGATATTGCTGACCTCCTTATCCAGAACAATGCAAATATGGAAGCAAGGGATAACGACGGAGACACCCCGTTTTTACTGGCAGCTTCAACAGGTGATACCCTGATAATGGATTTGTTGTACGGATTCGGAGTTGATATTTTTACAAAAAATGTGCATAATCACAATGCGCTAACACTGGCAATTGCCAACGACCGCAAAGATGCAGTCAGATACCTTCTGGAAAAGAGTGACAGGTGGAAGGACAGATCAACATCAGTATATGATCCGTATAAAATAGCTGCAAAATACAGCAGGCATGATATCACCTCTATTCTGAATGCCTATAAAATACCAGGGAGGATCAAACCCTCAATTGATCAGTTTGCACTTTCAGTAGCTGCCAGGTTTACTCCTCATGATTTTTATTCGGGTTTCAGTCTCAGCTTTAAAGAACCATACTATAATACTGGTTTTGCACTGGGACTGGATAAAAAACTATGGTATACCAGGATACTGAAGGAAGAATCAGAAGGTAACTTTTTTCAGTATTATGACAAAGGAGCAATGTTATACGGTGGATTCTTCAGGGATTTTAATCTTACCAATAGACCCGGAAGGGGAAATTATATATTGACAACCGCTCTATCAGGGGGATTCAGCTTTGGAAATAAATTCAGAGGCACAGAGATAAGTCCTGATAACAAATTTAAGATCATTCCGGCTCTTACTTTAAAGTGGGAAAAAAATCCGGTTAATATATTTTTCGGTACAGAATATAATAATACAGAATATTATAAGATAGGACCATTATGGTTCAGGGTGGGTTTTTCATATAATTACTTTTTTGACAGCATGCGCATTAAGCCCAAAAGATTAAAGTGGAACTAAAAGAATGAAAAAAGGGATAAGATATATTTTCCTGGTACTTCTTGTTATCTTCTTCTCTTGTGAAGACAGCATGTATATAACAAACTGTGACGAATGCACAGATGAAGAACCACTTGATACAATAATCAGTGCAAAACTTGATGAGTCTAATCAGAATGTACTGGTAATCCTTTATGAAGGGAAAATTGAGGATAATATTATAGTTGACTCAACCAGGATCTTCAGCACATACATCAAGTATCAGAAAAAAGTATCATTAAACAGAACTTATACAATTACTGCTACTTATATAATTAATAATAAATCATATACAGTTGTTGACTCAACAACACCGCGTACAAAATACACTGAAACATTATGTGAGAATCCGTGTTATTTTGTCTATGACAGGATGCTGGACCTGAGGCTGAAGTATA
>CAYLYN010000222.1:0-7031 GCA_964387565.1 uncultured Rikenellaceae bacterium
GATAAAGGATCGGACAAGAATATAAAACCACGTTTTAATTCAAACTGGATTTTTCTTATTGTCGCAGTAGTATTTATTGGAATAAATCTTCTTTATACCGGCAAAACGGTTCAGAAGACTACCACCAGCGATATAAAGCAGATGATCGCTAACAGGGATATTGAAAAGATAGTTGTCATAAATAAGGAGCAGGCAGAGATCTATCTTACCAGGGAGGCACTTGATTCAGAAAGATATCCAAAAGTTCCGAAACCCGGGACCGGTTTCGGAATGTCTGTACCAAAAGCCCATTTTAGTTATAATATCGGGGATATAAGCAATTTCGAGCCATTCCTTCTTGAGGCACAAAGAAATGCCGGTTATACCGATAAGGAGCTTATTTATCCTGATTATCAGACCAGGAGGAACTGGATAGCTGATGCACTTTCATGGCTCTTACTTCCGGCAATACTGATTGGTTTCTGGCTGTTTATGATGAGACGAATGTCGGGTGGTGGTGCAGGTGGCGCCGGAGGTATCTTTAATGTAGGAAAATCAAGGGCTCAGATATTCGACAAGGATAATAATGTAAAACTGAACTTCAGTGATGTTGCAGGTCTTGAAGAGGCAAAGACTGAAGTCATGGAGATTGTAGACTTTCTGAAGAATCCGAAGAAATATACTCAGCTGGGAGGCAAAATACCCAAAGGAGCACTTCTTATTGGTCCTCCGGGTACCGGTAAGACAATGCTGGCAAAGGCAGTGGCAGGCGAGGCTAATGTGCCATTCTTCTCTATCTCAGGCTCTGATTTTGTTGAGATGTTTGTTGGTGTGGGAGCATCAAGGGTCAGGGATCTTTTTAAACAGGCTAAAGAAAAGGCACCCTGTATTGTTTTTATTGATGAGATAGACGCTGTGGGTCGTGCCAGGGGTCGAAATGCTAATTTTGGTTCAAATGATGAAAGGGAAAATACTCTCAACCAGCTTCTTACTGAAATGGATGGTTTTGGTACCAACCTTGGTGTGATAATCCTGGCTGCAACCAACAGGGCTGATATTCTTGACCGTGCACTGATGCGTGCTGGGCGTTTTGACAGGCAGATACATGTTGAATTACCCGACCTTACTGAGAGGGAAGCGATATTTAAGGTGCATCTCAGGCCTATTAAGCTTGAAAAAGATTTTGATATAGCATTTCTTGCAAAACAGACACCTGGATTTTCAGGAGCTGATATTGCAAACGTATGCAATGAAGCAGCTCTTATTGCAGCAAGGAAAAATAAAAACGTTGTTGAGAAGCAGGATTTTCTGGATGCTGTTGACCGTATTGTTGGAGGTCTTGAAAGAAAAACAAAGATTATTTCTCCGATCGAAAAGAAAACCATTGCTTACCACGAGGCCGGCCATGCTACAGTGAGCTGGCTCCTCGAGCATGCAAGCCCGCTTCTTAAGGTAACAATTATTCCAAGAGGAAGAGCCCTCGGTGCTGCCTGGTACCTTCCTGAAGAGCGACAACTTACAACCAGGGAACAGATTCTTGATGAGATGGCTTATGCCCTCGGAGGAAGAGCTGCTGAAGAACTCGTTTTTGGTAAAATTTCAACCGGAGCACTCAGTGATCTTGAAAAAATAACCAAGCAGGCTTATGCCATGGTCTCTTTCTTCGGGATGAGTGAGAAGGTAGGAAATATAAGTTTCTATGATTCATCAGGACAAGCCGATTTTGGCTTTACCAAACCCTATAGTGAAAAGACAGCTGAGCTTATTGATCAGGAGGTTAAGGAGATAATAAATGAATCCTACCTTCGGGCAAAGAATGTACTTAAAAAGAATATGAAAGGTCTAACCGAACTGGCTGAAATTCTTCTTGAGAGAGAGGTTATATTTGGTGAGGATCTTGAAAAAATATTTGGTAAGCGTAAAGCTGAAATGATCAGGGAACAGCAGGAGAAAAAGCAGAACCAGGAGAAGAAGATTAAGCCAGCTGAAGATAATGGCATAAGCGACTTGACGGATAGTGAAAAAAAGATGCAAGTGAAAGAGAAATCTGATGGGATTAAACCCGGATCTGTCAGGAAGAAAAAGCCTGAAGACACCGAAAAAGAGGAAGGTCAGGCTAAGAAATCAAAATTTAAAGACAAGGATAAATAACTCTTCATATCTTGAATAATTTCTTCAGAAGGACTTTAACAGGAACTTACATTGTGATTTTTGTACTGGGTGGATTCTGGCTTCACCCGGTATCTTTTTTTATTGCCGGTCTGGTAATTCTCGCGGGAACTCAGTATGAGTATTACAGCATGATCAGGAGCACCGGATCAAGACCTCAGGTGACAACAGGGATGATAACCGGGATAGGAGCATATATACTGTCGACCTTTATAGCATCAGGTGTACTGGATATGAAATATTTCCTGATACTTATACCTGTGATGCTTGTAATAATTGTAATGGAGCTGTACCGCAGGGAGGAAAAGCCTTTTGATTCTCTTGCACACACATTCTTCCCTGTACTCTATACAGGAATACCTTTTGTCCTGCTTCCTTTTTCTGCTTATTCCAGAATTGGTCTTGATACCCTGCTTCCCCATAGCTATGAGCTGTTTTCACCAGGAATAATCATAGGTTTTTTCCTGCTTATATGGGCTAATGACACAGGAGCTTATCTTATTGGAGTATCATTTGGCAAACATAAGCTGTTCGAAAGAATATCACCGAAAAAATCATGGGAAGGCTTCTTTGGAGGTGTTCTGATTGCAGCGGCGGCAGGATGGTTACTTGCAGGCTGGCTTGGAGTAGTTGATCGTATTCACTGGGTGATAATAGCGGTAATTATTTCAATAGCAGGAACATATGGTGATCTGGCTGAGTCAATGCTTAAAAGAAGCGTTGGAGCAAAGGATTCAGGTTCAATATTGCCAGGTCATGGAGGATTTCTTGACAGGTTTGACAGTGCAATATTTTCATTCCCTTTTGTATATCTTTTTATAACACTTTTTGGTTGATTAATCAGACTTGATTAGTTTTGGGGAAATTTTTAATAAATGAGTATTCACAAGGAAGGATATAAAATACTGGGATTCGGATTTATTGCGCTCCTGGTACTAAATATTATAATACAGATATTCTGGAGAGATATAGAGATTCTAAAATGGGGATTTCTGGTGTTATCCTTTATGCTTTATGTTTTTCTTCTTTTTTTCTTCAGATGGCCGGAAAGGGATCTGCAACCCGATCATGGACTGGTTTATGCCCCTGCAGATGGTAAAGTGGTTGTTATTGAAGAGACTGAGGAAAAGGAGTATTTTAATGATACAAGGCTTCAGGTATCAATCTTTATGTCACCTTTTAATGTTCACAGCAACAGGTACCCTGTTTCGGGGAAGATAAAGTTTGTTAAATACCACAAGGGCAGAAACATGGTTGCCTGGCATCCAAAATCATCAGAACTAAACGAAAGGAGTTCGATTGTTATTGAAACAATAGAGGGGAAAGAGATTCTTATTCGCCAGATCGCAGGAGCTGTTGCCAGGAGGATTGTAACTTATGCAAAGGAAAATAATGAGGTCAGGCAGGGTGATGAGCTGGGATTCATAAAGTTCGGATCGCGCGTGGACATCTTTCTGCCTGTAGGTACAGAGATCGAGATTCCAATTCTTCAGCAGGTCAGGGCGAATAAGGATGTTATTGCCAGAATCTGAAATCTTAAATTATTATGAGCTTCACTGACGATAAAATAATTGATATCACAAATGATGTCAAATGGATCGGAGTTCTTGATTACGACATAAGAACATTCGATATTGTAATGAGAACTGATTACGGGACCACCTATAATTCATATTTCATTAATGCTGGCAAAAAGGCGATAGTTGAGCTGGCAAAGGAAAAGTTCTATAATACTTATATTGAAAAACTGAAGAAAGTTACAGATCCCTCAGAAATACAGTATATTATACTTGATCATACAGAGCCGGATCATTCAGGGAGTTTAAGAAACCTTCTTGAACTTGCACCTGAGGCAATTGTGGTCGGTTCAGGAAATGCTATCAGGTATCTCGAGGATATCGTAAACAAACCATTCAGATCGATGGTGGTCAAACATGGTGACAGGCTTGATCTGGGAAATAAAACCCTGAATTTTATTGCAGCACCCAATCTCCATTGGCCCGATTCTATCTACACACTGCTCGAAGAGGATAAGGTGTTATTTACCTGCGATTCTTTCGGGGCCCATTACTGTTCTGAAAATATGTTCAGTAACTTCGACTCAGACTATACCCTTTCTTTCAAATACTATTTTGACGTTATCCTGAAGCCATTCAGCAGGTTTATGTTAAGGGCAATCGACTTCATAAAACCTCTTGGAGTAAATTTTATCTGTACCGGGCACGGGCCCGTACACCAGGGTGAAAGCATTGATAAGGCAATCAGTATGTCAGAGAAGTGGGCTGCTGAATATGTTAAGAAAACAACCGGGAAAACAGGATATGATATTCTTATTGCATATGTTTCAGCTTACGGATATACGAAAGAGGCAGCGGATATAATTGCAAAAGGAGTTGAAGAATCGGGAGAGATAAAGACTGAAGTTATCGATATTGAAGAAATACCTCTTGATATACTTGAAGAAAAAATAATTTCAAGTGATGGAATAATTGTTGGTTCCCCTACTATAAACCAGAATACTCTTCTGCCGGTTTACAAGCTTTTATCGCTTTTAAATCCGATCCGCGACAGAGGTAAACTTGCCGGATCGTTTGGTTCCTTCGGGTGGAGCGGAGAATCCCCCAGAATAATTCTGGAAAATTTCCGTATGCTTAAATTTAAAATATTCGAAGATCAGGGTGCTGTAAAATTTGCACCTCATGGAGATAAAGCAGATTTACTTCTCGAATATGGAAGAAAATATGCTGTAATGTTTATGGCAGAGTGCGGAAGGAAATAAAAAGTGATAGGCTAACTAACATAACCTTATAAAACCACAGAGGACACAAAGGTTACACAGAGTGAACAAAGATAAATTACTGTATTTCATTTCTTTGTTTGCTCTGTGTATTTCTTAGTGACCTTAGTGGTTAAAGGATTATGATCTCAGCAACAGAAGTTAATATTATGATATTGTTATCTGGCGTGAGAGATTCTTTTTCTCCTCTTCCATTTTTGGAAGCGATACAGTAAGAATACCATCCTTATAACTGGCTTCTATTTTTTCCCTGTTTACATTATCCGGAATATAGAAGCTTCTGCAGAATGAAGAGTAGTTGAACTCTTTCTTCTTGTATCCGTCGATCTCATTTGTTGTCTCATTCTTCGACTCGGATGAAATTGTGAGTACATCTTCATTAATGTCGATGTTGAGATCCTTCTTGTCCATTCCTGGTACTGCAAGGTCAAGAACAAAATGCTTTTCGTCTTCTTTTATGTTGACTGCAGGCATTGAACTTGTCCTGTTATTTAATACCGGGAAAAAATCATCATCAAAAAAATTAGGCATGTAAAACGGCCTGAAACTTTTTCTTACAATTGTTGGTAACATGGCTTTGTCCTCCTATAAATTTAAGTTTAACATTTTTAATTTATTTACATACATCATTTTTCAAACTCTGTTCCAAATTCATATATATGACATAATGACGTATTATTTAAATATATGCAGACAAAATGACCGATTTATTGAATTCTTAGTTCAAATAGTTACCTGATTCCATTTGTAATATTGTTAGTTTGTTGTATGGAAAAATTAAATTAGGTTTGTAATAGAAATAGAATTGAAATGAGTCCAACATTCAGGAATATTCTGATCTTTGCCGGGGTCATGCTTCTTCTCGCCTGCGCATGGTATTTCCGTAGCATTGTAGTTTATATACTTGTGTCAGGAGTTCTGTCAATTATGGGACGTCCCCTGGTCGATCTGTTTTGCAGGCTGAGGATAAAAAGGTGGTTTTTTCCACGTACACTTAGCGCTCTTATCACACTTATGATAATCTGGGGTGTTATTATACTTTTTTTCTACATATTCATTCCTCTTGTTACCACACAGCTTAATTATTTTTCAACTATCGAAAGCGATAAGATTGTCCAGATAGTTGAAGGCCCCATTGCAAAAATAGAGCAGCTTTTCAGGGCATTCAACAGGGATATCTCTAACCAGATATCTATTGAGGCATACATTGGAGAGAAGGTGTCAGGAGTACTTAATATCAATATGATTCAGAATTTTCTTAGCTCTATTTTCGGGATAATGGGAAACCTGATGGTAGCTGTATTCTCTATATCATTTATTACATTTTTCTTCCTTAAGGATCAACGACTCTTTTTTGAATCTATACTGATGTGGGTGCCGGATAAATATACCGAAAATGTTACCAGGGCACTTCATTCAATTCAGCGACTGCTTACAAGGTATTTCATTGGAATTATGATACAGAGCACCTGCATTCTGATCCTCATCACAATAGGAATGACTGTTATCGGTATTGATTTCAGGCAGGCGCTTGTAATGGGAGTCATACTCGGGATCTTAAATGTAATTCCTTATGTAGGGCCATGGCTGGGCCTTTTCATTGCTCTCATAATGGGTATCGCATCGCATATTAATATGGATTTTGATGCTGTTGTAATTCCACTTATTATAAACATGATAATAGTCGAGGCTATTACTCATACAATAGATAATGTTGTATTTCAGCCTGTTATTTTTTCAAGTAGTGTTAAGGCCCATCCGCTTGAAATATTCATCGTTGTACTTGCATCGGGATTTGCAGCAGGTATCCCGGGTATGATACTGGGCATACCCACATATACTGTGCTCAGAGTTTTTGCCAGAGAGTTTTTCTATAATTTCAAGGCTGTTCAGAAGATCACATCAGGTTTGTCTACCGAGAATATGAAAAGCAGAAGTAAAACAAACAAGGGGATAAGTGATGAAATCAAAGATACCTGATAGAAATACTATTTTTTTAAGTCTTAATCCCCGGATAAATTGCTGATGAAATTGGGAAAACAACTTATTTCCGGATTTTTTAACCTCTATATTGACGGATTCAGAA
>CAYLYN010000223.1:0-6922 GCA_964387565.1 uncultured Rikenellaceae bacterium
TTTTTCTCCTTTCTCCCTTTAGGGCAGGGGCGAAAAAAGGAGAAAAATCAGGTCTATATCCAATCTGTCAAAGCAGAATTAATAAGAAAATAAAGATGTAAGATAGTAAACTTTTTTCAGTTATTGCCGTTACCAAAACGGGGATTTACAACATTATTATAAATTGAACCGAAGGTATAGCTCAGACTAACTCCTCCATTCATATAATAATTTGTGGCCTGCTGCTTGAGTCTCAGTAACCTCTCAGCCTCAGACAACTCTCCCTTGGCAAGGTTTATCTGATTGTTTATATATGATAAGCCGGCATTAACCGATAAAGAAAGTCCTTTTATTATCCTTATTCTGGTATAGCCCCAGAAACCGAATCTGTTTTTCGAAAAATCGTCCAGGTAGTTTGAGCCGGAGGCTGACAGGTTAATTGAACCCCATTTCTTCTGGATCTGATATGCCGCTCTGAGAGAATGCTTGAAAAGACCCTCATTTGTCATATTGTATATTGTTGTATCAGTGTAGTTTGAATATTCATATCCAACGCTGTACATAATCCTGAATTGCCTGTGAGTCGCTTCTGAATATGGGTAAATGTCGTATTCAATAGTAGGCAGAAAATCTACGTTCATATCATAATTTCTGCTTGTTGACGATTCCAGGTCAAGTCTTAAACCAGCCGACCAGTGGTTACCCAGACTTTTAACGAAGAGGTTCTGAATAGCTTTACTACTAACTAAATATTCAGTTGTTACATCATCTTCAACATAACGTTGTTTATTTGTAAACTGGTCAAGTTCTACTTCAAGCTTTATATCAGGAGTAACCCTGTTTATGCGAAATGAATTATAAAATGATACCCTGCTATATGATTCTTCAGAGTTGAACTGAGGACTTGTCTGAAGTTCAAAGACCCAGTTATTCCACCTGTCCTCAATTTCATGTTGTTTTATTTCCTTTGTATTCTTGATATCAATTTCGTCAAAAAAGGGAGTACGGGCAACATATCGGATCAAACCCATTTTAATCATGTTGGTCTTTTTCTCCCTGACTATTGCTCCGGTCTCATCAGGATTGCTTGTATAAAATATAGTATCATTCAATCCCTCAAATTTCTGAAGTCCCTGGAATGAAAATGTATACTGGTTTCCTCCGCTGCCTGCAGGCTGGTTTGTCACCAGCAGATATACTTCAGCTTCACGGATATCTCTGACATAATTAACGAATGGGATTTCCTGTCTTGTATAGTTCATATCACACGACCTGCAGTCGATAAACACCTTGACCGCACCCAGCCTCATCGTATCCTTGCGTTCGTCAGAGTTAATATCCACGCTTATTGTTTCTTTCGTAGTGATGCTTAGCGAATTTGTATCTGCATTTACTGTAGCAGATGGCTGTGATAATCCCTTTGTCGCGCACAATAATCCGCCGAGCATTAACAAAACCGATGATATTCTTAAATTCATTAATTGAACCTTTCTGTTACATATTGCAGGAAGAAAATTTGTCTTCGGGCAAATACGGTTGTAAAAATCACGAAAAATTCTATTGAATGCTATTTCAGAAATAACAATTAATGTTTTTTAACACTTTAAGGATTATTGCTTTACGTAATCACTGACAGATTACTTCCTGAAATTTACTGATCTGGGACTAATCCAGCTTCCTCTGAGAAGAGAACCAGAATAATAATCAAGCAGCCTGACATAGATCAGGGTTCGCAGGTATAATTTTGGAATAAAGAAAAAGATCACCCCGGCTATTGCCAGCAGTCCGAATGATATAAAGTTATTCAGAACCAGAAATGTCTGTATGTTTAATTTATTGAAACCTTCTTTATGCTTACTAATGTAAAGATGTTTTGAAATTATAACTTCTGTTTTTGTCAGTGATGCGGTATTTTTATTAATCCTGGAACTTCCGCCATGATTGTGCTCAATTACAATATCGGAGCAGAATGCCACTTCACCTCCAAGGTTTCTTGCTCTCCGGCAAAGATCCACATCTTCAAAGTACATCCAGAAATCCTCGTCAAATCCATTAAGTCTTGCAAAATCCCCTTTTGAAATGAGAATAACTGAACCTGAAACCCAGTCCGGGAAGAAAAAACGGGATGAAAATTCCTGATTCATCTTTCTCTGACTTTTATAATCTGAGCCTGAAACAGCTCTCATAAAACCTGTCAGGTTTTTAAACTCCGGAAATGGACCCCATGCAATATTTTCCCTGCCTTTCTCATTTACCTGCCTGCAGGAAGTGATAATAAATGAAGGATTTGACCTTGCTGCTGATAATAGAGCTTCAAGTGCTTCTTCCGTTACAACCGTATCCGGATTTAACATGAGAAAGTATTTACCGGTTGCAACTGATGCCCCCACGTTGCAGCCATTGGAATAACCCCCATTCGTTTTATTATCTATAAAACGAAATCCCGGGTACTGTTTCTCGATAGAATAAAAGACCTCATCGCCAGGACAATTATTTACAATTATAACCTCCGTCGTCAGTTTCTGACCACTGATGTTTTTCAGCGAATCCAGACATTGTCTTAACCTCCCGTAGCCCCTGAAACTTACAATTATGATCGAAAGATCAGTCATATTACATTATCTTGTCTGGTGTCTTATTCTTCAGTTAACCTCACCCCTCATTCCTCATTCCTCATCCCTCATTCCTCATTCCTCATTCCTCATTCCTCATTCCTCACCCCTTCTCCCCTTCTCCCCTTCTCCCCCTCTCCCACTCTCCATTTCCCCCTCTCTCTCACTCTCACTCTCACTCTCACTCTCGTCCATCCATTCATAGACCGGTGCCTGTGGGCCTTCCCTCCTGTAAATTATGGCAAGGATTATTCCGGAAAAAAATCCAAGCATATGCGACTCCCACGAAACATTTTCATATAGTCCCGGAAATATGCCCCATACCATTGAACCATAAAGAAATACAATTAGCATTGACAAAGCAACAAGACGGAAATATTTTCTTATTATTCCACTGAAAAAAAGAAATGATGCAAGTCCGTAAACCATTCCGCTTGCTCCGATATGCCAGGCTTCCCTCCCTGCAAACCAGACAAGTATCCCTGTAATTATCCATGTAAGGATGAAAACTTTCAGCGCTATTTCCGAATAAAAGAAGAAAAGCGCTACTGAAAGAAAGAAGAATGGAAGTGAATTACTGAAAAGATGCCTGAAATCGCCATGGACAAAAGGAGATAATATTATCCCTGCCAACCCGTCAGATGAAAGGGGGTGAATGCCTGCATGGACAAAATCAAGTTCAAAAAGAATTTCGATTATTTTCGAGAACCACATCAGGAACAGAAATAAACCCGGAATTATCAGACTTATCAGGAACTTTTTCCTGAAAAATGAATCTCCATGTAAAGATTCCTGATCTGAATTTTTTCCTGCCACATTGTAAAAATAATCATTTTCAGATGGTTTGTTCTCAGATGGATTTAATTTTAATTCCGAGAGTAATTGTTCTGGGTGTTGCCGGCCCATAAATATAGTTGCTATCCCTGTTCTTTCCCGAGTCGAAATCATTCTGATAGGAGTCGAGGATATTCTTCACTCCTGCACTAATTTCAATACCCGAATTCACTGATTCAAATGAAAATGTATATCCTATCTTCACACCCATTTCGGTAAATGCACTGCTTTTAACATACTCATCTACAATCTGTTCTGGGGCTCCTGCAAAGTGCGCCAGTTCCATCGGACCTGTATATACACCGCTGAAAGATGCTGAAAATTTTTCAACTGGAGTAAATGACAGTGTCAGGTATCCGTACTGGTTGGGTGACCTCAGGAAAGGTTTCCTGGGATCGAGACCGGGAATATTCTCCACCGGCTCATCATAAGTACTTTTCTGAACCGTAATACCACTTTCAAGCTGGACTTTTCTGTTATAATTACCTCTAAGTTCAAGTGTAAGGCCGTTTACAACTGCCCCTGTTCCGTTACGTTTTTCATAAAGGTCACCAAACGGATCGCTTCCGACAGGCTGGAGGAAAAATACATTATTAAGTTTTGTGTAGAATCCTTCAAGTGTGAAGCCTGCAATAAATGTCCTTGATGTTTTGTCATAATTCACAGAAGCGCTAAAGCTGTTCGATCTCTCTTCCTTTAAGTCGGGGGAAAGCTGTATTCTCGAAATACCTCCGCCGGCAAAAGCTATATGCATGTCCGTGTCAAAAGCCTGAGGAGCTCTGAATCCCTGACCCCACGTAAGCCGGAACTGAGTATAATCCTTAAGTTTATATAACAGTGAGAGCCTGGGGCTGACTATGAGCCTGTCGACAAAATTATGCTTGTCACCCCTAAGTCCGGAAAGAAAACTCAATTCATCAGTAAGTTTCCAGTCACTCTGTAAAAAAGCTGCCGTATTCCGTGTTGTCTGGTCAATTCCATAATTATAAGCAGGTATTGAATCTAAGACATCGTCAAATACAAACTCAAATCCGGCTGTAAGGACGTTTTCGCCTGTGAGAAAATCAAAGATTCTGTGATTGATCTGTGTGCCGGCCTGAAGAGTTACATTAGATGTTGTTCCATATGGAGGATCTGCCAGATGACCTGCAATATCAGCAATTGAATCAGGCATTATTCCGGTATAGTGCTTCCTGCCTGTAGACTGACCGGCAAAATAGGTTATCACCGAACTGTTTTCATCGTTGAAGTTGACCTGGTAATCTATTCCTCCCATCAGCACATTATGAGTTCTTTCTTCAGCCTGCTGAGCTTTATATGCAGCCTTGTTTATCATTTCACCACCATACCTGTACTCGTACAGACTACTGAGGTTAAGTTCTATCTTCTGATTTGTGGCAGGAATAAAGAATGAAGTCACACCGAAGGAATTATTCCTCAGGAGGGGTAATTCCGAAAAATTATCATTATTATGGTCATACCACTCCCTGTCTCTTTTATTCACAAACACTGTTGCTCCGGCTTTGCGTGTCCTGCTTATCATGTTTACATTTCCGTTAAGGATAAGATCATTAGCTTTTCCCTTAATGTTCTGATATGTGGTGCCGATATCATACGACCCTTCCTGAGGGATCTTTGTTATTATATTAACTGTGCCTCCTATCGCACTTGAACCATACATAGCTGAGCCTGCCCCTCTGACCACCTCTATTCTTTCAACCATATTTGAAGGTATCTGCTCCATTCCGTACAATCCGGTAAGCGGACTGAAGATTGGCCTGCCGTTTATGAGAATCTGTGAGTATGAACCACCAAGGCCGTTCATTCTGAGCTGAGTATAATTACAGGTCTGACAATCGGTTTCCACCCTAAGTCCTGGCTGAAATTTAAGACCTTCCGAAATATTACAGGCCTGGTTGAGATTTAAAGATTTACTGTCAAGTATGTTTACTATAACCGGTGATTCTGTCTGCCTTTTTACAGTACGGGTCCCTGTTACAACAACCGATTTAAGAGTCATCAGTTCCTCCTCAAGCTCAAAATTCACCTCCTGAGATTCTCCCTTCACCAGGGTGACAGTTTTTTTAACTGACTTGTAACCCAGGAAGCTGGCAACAAGGACATGTGTACCTTCAGGAAGATTGACAAGCATGTAATGACCTGTTTCATCAGTGGTGGTACCTCTGGTTGTACCTTCAAGATAAACACTGGCAAAGTGAATGTGCTCTCCATTCGATTTTACGTCACCGAAAATATTTGCATCAGTTCCCTGACCTGATAAGGACAGGGTTATAAAAGCAAGCAATCCAGTAATAAGCAAAGACCTTATGAATCTCATTATATTTTATTCATTTAGTTTAAACTGATATCAACTAAATGAACAATCCGGGATGTTATAATGTTCAGAAGGTAAGTGCCGCCTGTATCAGTCGCGGCCCGGGAAAACTATTCCTGCTGAGCTCCTTACCATGTCCAGGATTTTCATAAGATCAAGACTGTAAGAAAGTGGTACAAATCTGCTTTCTGTTTTCCCCTCATCAAGACATTTCATTACCTCTGCTGCCTCAAACTGATAACCCATACCTTCAGGAATAAGTGAATACTCCCTGGTATCCAGACCGTTAATATCAATATTCAGTCTCTGTGACATATCCCTTGCTCTGGTGAATACAATATTGCCTTTCTCACAATAAAGAGTACAACCTATTCCTGCCTGGGCACGAAATGAACTGAATACCGTAGCCGTCCTGCCATCGGAAAACCCGAATATTATACTTATTGTCTGCTCCGCACCGGAACTGGCGAAGGATGCTCTGGCAGTCGCTTCATCAGGCATTCCCATGAAATAAAGAACATCATGCACAGGATAGATTCCGATGTCAAGCAGTGATCCTCCTCCAAGAGATATGTTGAATTTACGGTCGGCAGGATCATAGGGAGGCTGAAATCCGAATCTGGCATCAAGATGGACCAGCCTGCCTGCTTCGCCACTGTTCAGTATATCCTTTGTCTTCTGATATATTGGCTGGAATGGAGGCCACAGTGCCTCCATCAGAAACACATTCTGCCTGCGTGATTCTGAAATCATTGCCTCAACTTCCTTGCTGTTCAGAGAAAACGCTTTTTCGCAAAGAACTGCTTTCCTGTACTTAAGGCATAACATTGTATGATCAAAGTGATGTGAATGAGGTGAAGCAATGTATATTATCTCTACTTCAGGATCTCCTGCAAGCTCTTCATAACCTGCATAGTACTTTTTAAAACCATATTCAAGGGCAAAATTCCTTGCCTTTGATGCATCGCGCGATGCTACAGCATAAAGTTCCGCATTATCAAGAAGCTTCAGAGCTTTAACAAATTTTGCTGACATTTTTCCGGCAGTGAGTATTCCCCATTTGTACTTCTTCATCTATCTCTTTTTTGTTTTTATAAATATAGATAATTGTTATCAAAACCCTCTTTTTATAGCCTCTATCCTCGTTCCGGTAAAAATCTTT
>CAYLYN010000224.1:0-6902 GCA_964387565.1 uncultured Rikenellaceae bacterium
GTTCCGTAGCTCATCCCGTCCCGATTGCTATCGGGAGCTATCGGGAGGATAGAGCAACCGGAATCCTGAAAATTGATTTTGAAGGAAATAATATTGGTTCCGTAGCTCAGTTGGATAGAGCAACAGCCTTCTAAGCTGTGGGTCGAGCGTTCGAGTCGCTCCGGAATCACATTAAAATCATGGAGTTATATTAATTATAGCTCCATTTTTAATTTGCTTATAAATAAATCCGCTAGTATTTCAGGATCTTTACACCTGCTGTCGTGTGTAGTGCATCAAATAATCTATGCATTTTTAGATGAATGCACTGAAAATACTCCAGATTTCTATTTATCTGCAGATGTATGTTAACTAGAATGATATTGAGAAGTATGTTGTTGTATCTGGCTTCAGAGTTACAACCTCAGTATTGTCGGGATTACCGGGATTTAAATATATGGAATAATCAAGATTACCCCATAAAGGATAGAACTCAAAATTCTGATTAAATTTTCTTCCGCTGCAGTATTTGGTAATAAGGGGTGAATCACCATTTTTTCTTCCAATAAAACCTGGATAATACTTGAAATCAGTAGTTAATTCAGCTAACCCGAATAAAACTTCATCTATATTATTGTTTATAGTATCATTCCAGACATTAATAATAAGTTTGGCCGGGTGATAAAGTTCCAGATCGAATGAATGACCTGAGTTTAGCCAGGATACTGCAGAATAATCACTGCCAATATAACCGCTCCTGGCTGAAAAAATATATGGGATATTTCCACTTATTACTGCTAAATTGGTAATTGAGGATGTGGAAACATAACCTGAAAATTCACCGTTCTGATTAGATATTGAAATTAGAATCGGGTAAACAAATTCGTTATTGGGAGCTGGATTAGTAGGCAGGCTACCAAGATATACTGATGCTCCTTCAACCGGTTGCCTGGTTACCTGATCAATTATTGTTCCGGTTAGCAATGTCTTCTCAGGCAAATCATTTTTCTTATTACAGTCCGTAAAAAAGAATAAGACAAAAACCAGTAAACAGGATTTTTCAAGGACATTTTTTCTCATAACTCAAAGTTAGACAATAAAAAAATGCCTGTCAATTATTTGAGAGCACTTCAGGGTTTCCTTTTGAAAGGTACAAACCTGACGTAGATCAGTCTCTCTGTTTCTATTTTTCCTCTCTTTTTTGTTACCAGTTTCAATTCCTGAATATTTCCAGGTCTTCCTACAGGAATTACCAGCCTGCCACCTTCGGCAAGCTGCTCAATAAGAGGGCCAGGAATTTCTGGTGCAGCAGCAGTAACTATAATAATATCAAATGGAGCATATTCAGGCCAGCCATTATAACCATCTCCTGATCTTACGGAAATATTTTTATACCCTAGCTTTTTAAGTGTGGAATTTGCCTCCTGTGCAAGTTCATCAACTAACTCAATAGTAAATACTGAATTAACTATCTCAGCCAGAACAGCAGCCTGGTAGCCTGATCCCGTTCCAATTTCCAGAGCTTTTTTATTTTTCGAAGGATGTACTATCTCAGTCATATATGCAACTATGTAAGGCTGGGAAATAGTCTGACCGTGAGCAATTGGCAGAGGATAATCACCATAGGCATCATCACCGTAGTCGGGTGAAACAAAAAGATGCCTCGGTACTTCTCGCATAGCTTTCAAAACAGAAGGATTGGAGATACCTCTTTCTTCAATCTGGGTCCTTACCATCTTATCCCTTACAGAGGCATACCTGTCAACCTGCATAAGATTCATTTCAATACAGATCAAAGCTATTATACCAAAATAAACATCCATAACATGCTTATTATGTACAATATAATAAAAAATATGCTATTTATAACCAACAATTGAAAGAAATCCTTCCCCAAAGAACCTTATTGCAGGCCAGATGGGTAAAAAATTTATTTTGGTAATTACTGTTGCAAGTATCAATACAAGGAAAACGTACGAACCATATTTGTACAGGTTCTCATAAAGAACAGGAAATTTCTTAAGCTGGTGCAATAATAAATGTGAGCCATCAAGAGGAGGGAGGGGAATAAGGTTAAAGATAAAAAGACCCCAGTTTATGTAGATTGCATATAGAAATACTTCTGATATTATTCTTACTGACTGATTTTGATATAGAGGTAATGAGGCAGTAAAAAGAGAAAAAATAACCGAAAGAATCATTGCAGTCAGGGCATTTGATAACGGTCCTGCAACGGCAATCTTCATAACATCATATTTGGGATTTCTGAGGTTCTCTTCTTTGAACTGAACGGGTTTTGCCCATCCAAAACCGGCAACAATAAGCATTATAAAGCCAAGTAAATCAATGTGTTTGAAGGGATTTAGAGTTACCCGTCCCTGGTCCCTCGATGTTGAATCACCGCAAAGGTGTGCAACCCATGCATGACAAAATTCATGGACAGTAAGTCCGATTATTATACCCGGAAGAAATTTAAGTATCCGTATCAGGTCAAAATTTCCCATCTTAATTTTATAATGAGTGCAATGATAACTTAATAAATCCAGAAAAGCTTAAAAAGTTATTGGTCTGACTTTATTTAATATGGGAATCGGCAAATTTCAGGTACTGCTGCCAGTCATAAAGAGTGACATCATGACCTCCCGAGCGAATGTGATAACTGACGGTTCCGGTCAGCGGATGGTTTACAGCAGGCATTTCTGTAGTTGATATACCATTTTTACCTGACAGCGTGTAAACAGGTGACGCGAATAAACATGACAGAAACTCTCCCTTCGGATCAGCCCATTGGTCTTCTTCAGCACTGGCAACATATAAAGGTCGTGGAGCAATAAGTGACAATAATTCATGCTGATCAACAGGAAGCTGATCTTCATTCTCATTATATTTTTTAAAATTTCCGCAGAACCAGTGTGGAAAGGATGTGTTTATTCTGCCGACTGTTTCACCGAATCTGCGCATCGAAAGCGCGGCCCCTCCGCAACCTGAGTTATTTGATATTACAGCAAAGAACCTTTTGTCTGTTGCACCGGCCCATAAAGCTGCTTTGCCCAGCCTGGAATGCCCCATTACAATAACTCTTTTTGAATCAACCTGTGGAATTGTTTCCAGATAATCAAGTATTCTTGATAAGCCCCAGGCCCAGGCAGCTATCGTACCCCACGACTCCTCATTCCTGGTTTCGTTATATAATGAGTGTACTCCGTTTTTGAAATTATCATCAAAGTCAGGATCAATGTCTCCGTAATACATTGTTGCCAGTCCATAACCTGCTGAAATGATTTCTTTTACCTGCCACCTGCTATAGGCTTTCCCCCTGCCTGAATCGGAAGCTTTATTCCCTTCAGCTCCTGTTTCATTATTGTTTCTAACCCATGTACTGGTTACATCTATACCGGGATCGTCCAGAACAGTATGATTGCCTCCAAAATTGAGACCGAGAAAGAGAGGAACCTGCTTCGATGATTTCGGCATAAAAAGAAGCAGTACCATCGAATGCGCTTTGTCCTGATTAGTGAGAGTAATTTTTATTTCTTTTCTTACTGCCATGCCATTAAGAGCATTTTTATCGGTGGAAATTTCTGAAGCAGTAATTTTTCCATTCCATGCAGGAGATACCCCATATACTTCATTTTCAAACAGATTCATTATTTCCTTTCGTCGGATATCCCATGATGCAATATCAGTAACTTTACTGCCATTGTTAAAAATCAGTGGATCAGGCAGCTTGTAAAGAGGTACTTTAGATTCATCATAATTTGCAATAAATTGCTGGGACATTACCAAAAAGCATATTCCAAGCATCAGGATTAAGGTTATACTTACTCTTTTCATTACTTTATTATTTAACTTATTATAAATTTTTATTACCTGTTATTTTTCAATTGCTTGTCAAAGAAAGCATAAGCCTCTCCACGGATTGCAGGTGGAAAATCGTGTGGTGCATCAGGAGTCTGTAGTGTTATTTTGTCAATGCATCCGAAAAATTCATATACAGGCAAAACCTCACTTACGCAGTCGCGAACTCCGCTTACATCAAAATTGTTGTCATTCAGAGGTGCATTAATGAATATTGCCCGCGGAGAAATTGCTGCAAGTACTTCAGGAAAATCAAAAGGCATTTTTGACGGATCGGCATTATATACAGAATCGATTTTTGGCATATACCCTTTATGACTCCATCCTTTAAGATTTCCGTTGTAGTATTTATTGAATGAAGTAAATCCGCAACTGGTCACTACTGCTTTTATTCTTTTATCAAATGCTGCAACAAAAAGGGAATTGTGTCCGCCAAGTGAGTGACCGATGCAGCCTATCCGTTCAGGATCAACCTGTGGAAGCGACTGTAGAAAATCAATGACTGCCATGTGATTATAAATTCCTTTCATAGTTGCACTTACATATCCTTTGGAATATGGATCAAAATGATAATCTCCAAAATTCGGGTAGTCCGGTGCAACTGTGACATATCCGCGTTCTGCCAGTTCCATGGCATAATGGAGGTTTTCATTGCCCCCGATTCCTGCAGGCTCTCCTTTTCCTATTTCTGTAGTCTGATGCAGACATAAAATACCCGGAACCGGAGTTGTAGTAAACTCCGGTATCATCAGATACATTGGAACATGATCATTTTTCTCAACACCAAGTAGAAGTTTTATCCTTCGAATCTCTTTTATGATAGTATCTTCCAGATTCTGTATCTCATAATTATTTTCTGATGACCTCCTGGGATTTTCTCCCATGACTATCTGCATACTGTCGAGTATCTGCTGATATTTAATTTCCCAGTCAGCCTGGTTTTTTACCCTTACACACCTTCCATTCGAATTGACATAATGAAGCAGATTGCTTTTATCAGAATGGCATGTTAAAAGGTAAACTGAAACAACAATAAGTCCGGTGATATATGACAGTCTTCTCATAATCTGCTAAATGAGAACCTTGCTGCTTAACTCTCTGGTAATTGATTCGGAACCTGCCATGACAGGAAAATTCTGCTCCATTGTTCCTTCATTGAACGTATAAATAACTTTATTTCCGCTTATATCCAACATCATACCGCCTGCTTCTTCAATTATGAGTCCCAGAGCAGCGATATCCCATATCCTGGTATACAGATTAATACATGCTCCGAATTTGCCTTCAGCTACATTTAGAAAGTCAACAAGACAGTTTGTGGCACGGATATTTCTGGCATTTTGTGCCAGATTCCTGTATATAGAAAGGCTTTTTTCAAGTTCGGATGGATTATCGGTATAGTCAACTGCAAAGGCAACCAGTGCATTCTTCAGGATTTTACTTCTATCCAGGTAAAACTTCTCCCCATTTTTATATGCACCCTTTCCTTGTTCTGCAAAAAACAGCAAGTCATCTACAGGTAGATATGCTCCGCCCATAACCGGAGCATTACCTCTGAATACTGCAATAAGTACTCCGAACCAGGGGATGGCAGATGCAAAATTTGACGTTCCGTCGAGTGGATCAATAATCCATGTGTATTCTGATCCCTGGTTCCTGAAACCTCCCTCTTCTGATAATATATTATGATCAGGATAGTTATCAGTAATTAGCTTTACAATAAGGGCATCGCTTTTGAGATCAGCTTTGGTCACAATACTGCTATGTGATTCTTTTTGTGTTGATTCGATCTGAGTTCCGAAGATATTTAGCAATTCTGCACCGGAATTTCTTAATGCAGCTATCAATGTCTCTTTCATATATTTTGTATTTTAAAATTGTAACATTTGTTACAATTAAAGAATGTCAGTAGTCTTTGTAATGTTATTATTATACTGTTAGTTGACTCCGGTGATTTCCTTAAGAAGTTTAAAGAATTGCTTTTTCCTTTCTGAATTGATGCCCCAGTCAACAGGAACACTCTGATATCCATCCTCAAAATTTTCTCCTGCCATTCTGTAATCGAAATATCCCCAGGAAGCATAACTTTTTAAAGCACTTACGAAATTATTATTCTCCTTGTCAAAATCGAAATGGTCATCTTCATTAAACAAAATCGGCTTTGGTGTATATCCTGGTACTCTCCGGGTGCTGTCAACCATTGTCTGGATATAGCCAGGATCTGATACTCCATTGCCATGAATCAGAATGAAGTCCGATGATGTTACAACATTTGACAATGGAATAAAGCCTCCTCCATAGCTGGTGCCGGCATAATATCTGAATCCGTTTTTCTCTTTTTTCTTAACCACCTCAATGAGTTCATGAACTCTTTGAGGCTGGAGTATCTCATGATCATATCGCACATTGCATTCATTGTTGATCTCTATCAGGATATTCCTGTACTCTTTGTAATGGAGCCAGTCGATAACATTATTTACTGCATTTTTAACTGCATTTTCATCAGAAAGATGCTGATCCTGGCCAAAATAGAATAAACCCAGTATTGGTACCATTCCTATTTCATCAGCCTTGTCGAGTATCTTTTCAAGTCTTTTTAAATAGTCATCCCTGAGAGTGCCATCCTCATAATATGCTGAATTAATCCATGGTTGCCGGGACGAATATCCCTGGGGGCTGCCTCCCTGCATATTGATAGTGAATGATAGCAGACCGTACGAATGCCACACTTCCATATTCTGTACAAACTCATTTGTATTACGGTCAGCGTCCCATTTTCCTGTATCATGATATATCCACTTATAAACAGTGGTATCATTCAGGTCATCAAAGATACCCTGTACCATCCTTGAATTCATCAGGAGTCCTTCAATCTTGTTTCCTTTCCAGCTCCTTCCTTCATAAGTTGGTTTTCCGTTAATATAAAACCGCTCACCTTTTATTTCAACATTGGTAAAGTGTTTTTCATCAGCGCATGAACATAGGACAATTGTTATTAGAATAATAGCTGCCGGAGTAATTCTTTTTATCATTATAGAGATTTTTTATTTAAGGTTTTCCTTTAT
>CAYLYN010000225.1:0-6770 GCA_964387565.1 uncultured Rikenellaceae bacterium
TAGATTTTTCTCCTTTCTCCCTTTAGGGCAGGGGCGAAAAAAGGAGAAAAATCAGACCTATATCCAATCTGTCAAAGTAGAATTAAATAGAGTGTATGGATAAAATTGTAATAAGTTAATGGAAAGTGAATTGCTGATTACGAACATTAAGTCATTGATGCAGACAGAAGAGGAGCCACGGCTGAAGATTTGCGGAAGAGACATGGCATCTGTGAACAGGGTTGATAATTCATATCTGTACATCGAGAATGGACTTATAGCCGGATTTGGCCCTATGTCAAAAGTAAAAGATGTAAGGTTCGGCACCGGTGAGAGCAATACAATTACCCTGAATGCTGAAGGCCGGTACGTTTTTCCCTCTTTCTGCGATTCTCATACTCATCTTGTATATGCAGGAAGCAGGGAGGCGGAATTTGCTGATAAGATCAAGGGCTTATCATACGAGGAGATTGCAAAACGGGGTGGCGGAATTCTTAATTCCTCTGAAAAGCTTCATAATACCTCTGAAGATGAGCTTTATAATCAGTCAGTTGAGAGGATCACTGAAATAATACAAATGGGAACCGGCGCAGTTGAGATAAAAAGCGGTTATGGACTCAATCCGGCTGATGAACTCAAAATGCTCCGTGTGATCAGGAGAATAAAAGAGGCATTCCCGCTGGAAGTAAGGGCTACATTCCTTGGTGCACATGCCATCCCGGAGGCGTACAGGCAGAATCGTAAAGGTTATGTTGACCTGGTAATAAATGAAATGATACCAGTTGTTGCGTCTGAAAACCTGGCCGATTATATCGATGTTTTCTGTGACAAAGGATTTTTTACCGTCAATGATACTGAGAGGATCCTTATGGCTGGTTTGAAATACGGACTGATACCAAAGATACATGCCAATGAGCTTGGTTTTACCGGGGGTGTGCAGGTCGGGGTAAAATACAATGCACTTTCAGTGGATCATCTTGAGCGTACGGGTGATGAGGAGATAAAGGTTCTGGCGGGATCTGAGACGATGCCGACACTTTTACCGGGAGCTGCATTTTTTCTTGGGTTGCCTGACCCTCCGGCACGTAAAATGATTGAGGCAGGATTACCTGTTGCACTCGCTTCTGATTATAATCCGGGATCATCACCATCAGGCAATATGAAACTGATAATGTCTCTTGGATGTATCAGGCTCAGAATGACTCCCGAGGAAGTGATAAATGCTGTTACCTTAAATACAGCTTACGCAATGGGTATCTCTGATACTCATGGTTCAATTGCAAAGGGCAAAGTGGCAAATGTATTCATTACTAAAGAGATTCCGTCGTATGGATTTATGCCTTATGCCTTCGGCAGCGATTTGATAGAAACTGTTATACTGAGAGGCAGACAAATCAGGACAAGGTGATACCTGCATATATTCCCAGCGATCTTTCTCAATTACGCTGATAAACAAATAGTACCGCAAATACACACAAAAAGAAAACAATTAATGGAAAAGAGAATTATTGAATGTGTTCCTAATTTCAGTGAAGGAAGAGATATGGCCCTCATTAAGCAGATTACAGATGAGATTGAAGCGGTCAGCGGTATAAGTCTGCTCGACGTTGATCCCGGATACGATACTAACAGGACAGTTGTGACTTTTGTCGGAGACCCCGATTCGGTGGTTGAAGCTGCATTCAATGCTGTTAAAAAAGCTGCGGAACTTATTAATATGGCTGAGCATCACGGTGAACATCCGCGGATGGGAGCCACTGATGTGTGCCCCCTGGTTCCTGTTTCCGGGATCACTATGGAAGAAACAGCAGAGTATGCCCGTAAGCTGGCAGAAAAAATAGGAAATGAGCTTGCAATACCTGTTTACTGTTATGAGTATGCAGCATTCCGCGACGAAAGAAGAAATCTCGCAAACTGCAGGGCAGGTGAATATGAAGGACTTGAAAAGAAGCTTAGTGATCCTGAATGGAAACCTGATTTCGGACCTGCGAAATTTAATATGCGGTCAGGTGCAACAGCTGTCGGAGCCAGGGATTTTCTTGTAGCATTTAATATAAACCTTAATTCAACATCGGTAAGGAGAGCAAACGCAATTGCATATGATGTCAGAGAGAAGGGCAGACCTAAGAGGGAAGGAGATCCCCTGACAGGTAAAATAGTAAAAAATGAAAAAGGAGAACCGGAAATGATCCCGGGTTCACTTAAATCGGTAAAAGCAATAGGCTGGTTTATTGAAGAGTACGGGATCGCACAGATATCAATGAACCTGACAAATATATCTGTTACTCCTGTTCATATTGCATTCGATGAGGTGTGCAGAAAAGCTGAAGCCAGGGGGGTACGGGTTACAGGATCTGAACTTGTAGGTCTCATTCCGCTTAAATCGCTTCTCGATGCGGGAAAATATTTCCTCCATAAGCAGAAAAGATCAGCCGGGATCTCTGATAAAGAGCTTATTAAAATAGCAGTCAGATCGCTTGGACTGAATGACATACATCCTTTTAAGCCTGAAGAAAAAATAATAGAATATGTTATGGCAGCTAATGAAAAACAGACTAACAGACTTATTTCGATGAGTCTTGATGATTTTGCCAGTGAGACTGCGTCGGAATCACCTGCACCCGGAGGAGGATCAGTCTCAGCATATATGGGCGCCCTGGGAGCCGCGCTTGGCACTATGGTTGCAAATCTTTCAAGCCATAAAAGAGGCTGGGATGACAGATGGGAGGAGTTTTCTGTCTGGGCTGAAAAAGGGAAATCAATCCAGGGCAAACTCATTCAGCTTGTTGATGAGGATACTGCCGCATTCAACAAAATACTTGAAGCCTATTCAATGCCAAAGAAAACGGATTTAGAAAAAGCTGCCAGGGCTGAAGCCGTTCAGAGGGCCACCAGTTATGCCATAGAAGTCCCTTTTCGGGTAATGGGAACTGCCTTTTCTGCTTTCGAATTAATTAAGGAAATGGTCGAAAAAGGTAATCCTTCATCAATTACTGACGCAGCTGTCGGAGCCCTTGCAATCCGTTCATCCATAATCGGAGCATTTCTGAATGTTAAGATAAATGCAAAAGGACTGGATGATAAGGACTTTTCAGCTAAAATCATTGAAAATGGGAAGATAATTGAGAAGGAAACTCTTAGACTTGAATCGGAGATTCTTAAATTGCTGGAAGAGAGGCTTTAACATCCGCAACCTTAACCTTAACCTTAACCTTAACCTTAACCTTAACCTTAACCTTAACCTTAACCCGCAATCCTCCTTATCGTCCTCAGCTTATGAGAATAGCCGTTGATCTCCTTCTTATAAATGCCCTGGTGGTCAACAGCATCAATCCTGACTCTTCCTGAAGCATGAACTATAAGTCCCTCTGAGAGGATAATTCCCACATGAGATATTCTTCCTCTCTCATTGTCAAAGAAAGCGAGATCACCGGGTTCAGCTTCTGAAATAAAATCCACAACTCTTCCTTCTTCAGCCTGTTTCCAGCTGTCACGGGCTATCGCAATAC
Source organism: uncultured Rikenellaceae bacterium (assembly GCA_964387565.1). Lineage (GTDB taxonomy): Bacteria > Bacteroidota > Bacteroidia > Bacteroidales > VadinHA17 > LD21. The sequence goes on from CAYLYN010000225.1 coordinate 3,489, forward strand.
CGTGAATCTTGTATATCAGCTGGGTAAAGCCTGAACAATCAAGACCCGATGGGACTCTTCCACCCCAGATATAGGGACTGTTGATAAATTTTAAAGCAGTATCAGCAATTGATTCATTTGCAGTTATATAACTGCTGTTGAATTCTTTAATTGTGGTATAAGTATTCTTTCCGACAGAGAATCTGCCTTCTTTAAAATCAGGATTGAAGATCTCACATCCGGCTTCAAGAACCATCTTTGTTTTATCACTTCTGAAGCAAGGAAGTGACCTGTTCAGAACTTCTCCGTGTGTGTCTGAATTATCCTCCGAATGCTGCAGATGGTGCAGGTCAATCCAGCCTGTATATTTATCAAACAGAGTCTCTATTTTCATCCAGTTTCCTGATGTATCAGTTACCCTGTATTTCTCCCCGAAAAGTATCTGGCTCAGCATTTCAGACTTATGAGTTGGCCCTGATCTGAGAGGTACAAATACGTTTTCACAAACAAATATTTCCATTAATGAAAAGTTTGGTTAAAATTACTAATTATTGGTGATTCTCAAACACTTTTCAAAAGGTTGCAGAGTTGCTACTCTCTCTTAATGCACGAGTATGCCTTATATTGTGTTAAGGTTCTTCAAAGTTCATCATAAAAGAACTTCAGACAGGTTTTGGGAAAAAAGGTTAATTTTGCACAGTGAAATTTTTGATTCTATAAGGAAAGAGAAATGGCAGGATCTGCAGCAATACCGGCACAAAAACAGAAAGGATTTATAAATCTGGTACTGTTCCTGGTCAGTATTGCAATTAATGTTTATACCGGAATGATTGGATCAGGTATGGCATTAATTGAAGTAGCAGGATATACCATCATTGTATCAACATGTTACATTCTTCTTTATCTGTTTATTCTCCACTTCAGAAAGGAAATACTGGATGTCTCACGGAAAATACTGTTCATACTGGCAATTATACTTGCTTTTGTGATTATTACAAAGTTCGTAATATCAGAATACAGAACAAGCATGATCTTCCTGGTTCCATATGCCCTGATACCTATTGTTATCCGGTCTTTTTATGATGCCAGGCTTGCTATGTTCATACTTCTGATTACGCTTTTATTATCAGGATTTATAGTGCCCGTGCCATTCGAATTTATTTTCATTAATCTTATGGCAGGAATAGTGGCAATTTTATCATTATCAGATATAAACAGAAAGTTTAAGCTTATTTTTTCTGCTTTTACGGTAACTCTTACCTATATAGTTATTTACCTTGCTTTTATCATAAATCAGGAGGGTACAGTCTCCATGGTTGAATTGGCTGAACTGAAATTGTTTATCGGTAACGGACTCCTGTTATTGTTCGGTTATCCGTTTATTTCGATTTTTGAAAAGAAATTCTATTTTTTATCTGATGCGACTATGCATGAGTTGTCCGATTCGAATAATCCTCTCCTGCGAAGGCTTTCAGAAGAAGCTCCGGGCTCATACCAGCACTCACTTCAGGTAGCTAATCTGGCGGAAGCAGCTTCAAGGTCTATCGGTGCTAATGTACTTCTTGCCCGCACAGGTTCTCTTTATCATGACATTGGAAAGATTGCATCTCCCGAATTTTTTATTGAAAACCAGAAATCGGAAGGAAATCCTCACATGGAACTCGATCCTGAAGTAAGCTCCGCGATTATTATCAATCATGTTGAGGAAGGTGTGAAGCTGGCTCGTGAATATAAGATTCCTGTTCAGATAATTGATTTTATCAAAACACATCACGGGACAACAAAAGCCTACTATTTCTATAAAAAGTACCTCCAAAAAGAGAGAGCCGGAGAACTGACTGAAGCTGATTTTCAGTATAAAGGACCAAAACCTTTTTCACGCGAAATGGCAATTGTTATGATGGCTGACGCTGTTGAAGCTTCTTCACGAACTCTTGATAAATATACCGAGGAGACAATAAGTGAGCTGGTGGAGCGAACAATATTAATCCAGGAACAGGAAGAGCAATTCTCAGATGCGCCACTTACTTTCAGGGAGATAACAGAGATTAAAGCTGTTTTTAAGAAAAGGCTTTCAAATATGTATCATGGCAGAATTGCTTATCCTTGACAAGCTTTTTTCTGACTATCTCATATCAATTACCTCAACATCTTTATATTTTTCAGGCCTGAACTGGAATGTATCGTTGTCGGGTTTTACTTTAAGGTTATAATCGGTTACTAGAATAGTTATAACAACGCCATCATTTCTTTTATATTCAATCCTTTTAAGGTCTGTTGATGTTTTACCGATTGTGAGCCTGATCCTTATGATTTCACTTTTTAAATCTTCCGGGTAAAGGTCTATAATCCAGGCTGACGAATTCTCATCTAAAAGCCGGGTTTTATATCCTTTTTTATGCATAGTGAAAATGCCTGAAGGTTTGCTCTGGAAACTGTTGTCCTTTTTATCGGGCCTGGTGATTGTTACCTCTTTTTCGGCTTCAAGGTAGCTCCATGATTCTTTTCCGTTAAACCATATTTTATTATTCGGCAGTTCCAGTTTATAATTTTCCTTACTGATAATGACAGATCCTGTAAGAGTATCGCTTGAATTCTCAGCAAGATCATCATTTACTAGCTTGAATTTTATTGATACGGAAGGTGCCGAAAGAGCGTTTGAAGAAAATCTGTCAAGAATCTTAAGTGCTGCAGGATCAGTCTGTGCTGAAGCATCTGCCAGCAGGACAATAAGTGATACAAGAATAATGATTCTGATCTTCATGGTTACCTTTTACTCAAGGCTCTTCAAAATCTGTTCCAAAGAGATAAAATCAGAACACAGAACATCCCTGGCCTTACTCCCCTCAAAGGGTCCTACCACTCCGGCTGCTTCAAGCTGATCAATTATCCGGCCGGCCCTGTTGTAGCCTATGGACAGTTTCCTCTGTATGAGAGATGTGGATCCCTGCTGGTGCTGTACAACGAGCCTGGCAGCATCTTCAAACATCGGATCTCTCTTTCTGAGATCGACTTCAACTGCTCCCGATTCAGTATCATCAATATATTCAGGAAGATGCATTGCATCAGGATATCCCTGCTGTGACCCTATAAATTCAGTCAGCTCCTCTATTTCAGGTGTGTCAATAAATGCGCATTGCACCCTAACCGGTTCATTTCCGGAAGATATCAGCATGTCGCCACGTCCTACAAGCCTGTCGGCCCCTGTTGCATCGAGGATAGTCCTGGAATCGACTGATGAAAATACTCTGAAGGCAATTCTTGTGGGGAAATTAGCTTTTATAAATCCTGTAATTATGTTTG
>CAYLYN010000226.1:0-863 GCA_964387565.1 uncultured Rikenellaceae bacterium
ATTCTATTTTATTTTCATTCATCAAATAAAAACAGTGTTTCATCCAAGAATTGACACCATTTGTTGAATTATTGGACATCTGAGCTGTTTTTGCGATAATAATTTGCTAAATTGTAACGTTTTTGATTTCAATTAGCTATTTTCGTATTAATATACCTTAAGCGGCCGGTTTTGGTAAGAAGGATACTATATGTGATAATATTCACTTCTGTTTTTTTGGAGTGTTCTGGTCAGGATCCTACCTTTTCGCAATTTTATGCTAATTCACTCTATTTGTCACCATCTTTTGCAGGAGCTACCGAAGAATACAGATTCGCAGTCAACTATAGGAACCAGTGGCCTGCAGTACCCGGTGTTTTCCATACTTACAGTATCTCCTTTGACAGGGCAATGCCAAGCTTCAATTCCGGAATAGGAGTGCTTGCTACTTATGATGTTGCCGGTTCCGGAAATCTGAGTACCACTAATATAGGTCTCTTATATTCCTACGATTTTAATATTAATAAGGAATGGCATATTCGGCCCGGAGTAAATTTTAAATTTTATTATCTTGGTCTGGACATTGCCAAGCTGGTCTTTAACAGTCAGATAACTGGAAGTGGCACTACACCATCCATTACTCCTCCTCCTTTTGACAATGTTGCGGATGTCGATTTTGCCACATCAGCTCTTGTATATAATGACCGGATATGGGGAGGAATAACTCTTGACCACCTTCTGGTTCCAAAAACATCATTTTATGGCGATGATGCCAATGTGCCAATTAAACTCAACCTTTACGGAGGGATGCAGATCCTTAAACAAACACGGTTGAGACAAAAACTTCAGGAGGTTCTCTCTGTTGCTTTTAACTTCCAGAAGCA
>CAYLYN010000226.1:873-6726 GCA_964387565.1 uncultured Rikenellaceae bacterium
GGCAAAATACTATCAGTCAGACCTTGGCCTGTATTATTACAAAGATCCTCTGATCTTTGGTTTATGGTACAGGGGAATACCCTTAATGACCTCCCAGGCTGGTGATGCGATCATAGGTCTTATAGGTATAAAGACAAGCAGTGTTCATATCGGATACAGTTACGATTTCACAATTTCCAACCTTATCAGTTCAACTGGCGGAGCTCATGAAATTTCACTTATTTATGAATTCAATAACCTTTCGCTTGGCCAGCAGCGTAAGCGTATACGTGCTATTCCTTGTCCGGAGTTTTAGCTTACCCTATTGGGCCCTTGAGCCTTAATTTTGTACAGTTGAAGCAGTCTCGTTTATTTATTTGCTTATATTTGCGCCTTACAAATGTTTAATAAATTAGTATCTGATATGAAGAAAGTATCTGTTATTCTGTATGTTGTTATTTTCCTGGCGATAGCCGGACTCTATCTGCTTCACTTTACCGGTGATAAAGAAAGCATCCGGGAAAATTCTGAATCAAATGCCCCGGCCGGAGGGATTGCCTATGTGAATATTGATTCTGTGATTGTTAGTTTTGATATGTTCATGGACAGGAGGAATGACCTTGTAGAAAAGCAGAAAAGCGCAGAAGCTGAGCTAAATGCAAAAGGTACTCAGTATGAAAGAGGAGCGAGGGATTACCAGGAGAAGGTAAGTAAGGGTCTTGTTACAAGGGCAACCGCAGCACAAATGGAACAGTCACTGCTGCAGCAGCAACAGGAACTTGTAAACTTAAGGGACCAGCTTCAGTCGAACCTTCTGGAGGAGGAGCAGGTAATGAACCGTCAGGTAATAGATTATATAACAACTTTTCTTGAAGAGAACAAGTCAGAATATAATTACCAGTACATTCTGGGTAAGAGCTTTGGAAGTGTTGTCCTTTATAGTGATTCCACACTCGACATAACACAGAAAGTCCTGGATGCATTGAATAAAAAATATAAGACAGAAAAGAAATAGGTGGATGAGCTTTGCCTCAACCTATATTGATCAGAGGATTTTATTTCCCCGATTCATCAATGAGGCACCTCACGATAACACAGGTATTATTACGGTAATACCTTCTTATGGAGAAGAGAATATAGCAAGGCTCCTTGAATCACTTGCTTCAGCAGCAGAGCCATCATGCATGGTGGAAGTTATAGTGGTTGTGAATGCTCCCGGAGATGCGTCGAAGGAAGCTCTTGAAAAGAACAGAATAACATTAGAGGATATTAAAAGCTGGAATCTGCAGAAAAAAGAGTGCTGGTTCCGGCTTTTTGCATTGGAGACAGAGCCGGGCGCAATTCCCGGCTGGGGTGTCGGACTGGCAAGGAAAACAGGTATGGATGAAGCAGTCAGGAGATATCAGATGATAAATAACCCTGACGGAATTATCCTAAGTCTTGATGCTGATTGCCGGGTTCAAACAAATTATTTTTCAGCTGTTTATAATGAATTTAAAAGCAGAAAGGAGAACAAGGCATGTTCTGTTTATTTTGAACATGATCTGACAGGGAATGAATTTCCTGAGGATATTTATAATCATATCATATTATATGAACTGCATCTCAGATATTATTACCAGGGGCTCAAATATTCAGGTTACCCGTGGGTATTTCATACAATAGGTTCAGCTATGGCAGTTAAAGCCCGTGATTATGTAATGGCAGGAGGGATGAATCGTAAACAGGCAGGAGAGGATTTTTATCTGATTCAGAAACTAATTGCCCGGGGTGGATATTTCAGCCTGAATAAAACAACTGTATTCCCGTCTCCGCGCCCTTCATTCAGGGTGCCTTTCGGAACAGGGGCGGCAATATCGAAGTTAGCTGCAGGTGACAGCAAAAACTGGATGACATATAGTCTGGAAGCATTTGAAGAGCTGCGATCCTTCTTTTCCATGGTAGATCAGTTTTTTGAATGTAGTAAAAATCAAATAGCCGGGTTGTATAATGACATTCCGAATGGGATCAGAACCTTTATCACGGAAGATGTCTGGATACATAAGATTACAGAGATAAAAAATAATACTTCATCGCTGCAGTCTTTCAGGAAGAGGTTTTTCAGCTGGTTCAATATGTTTATGATAGTCAGGTACCTGAATACAGTTCATCAGGGCCTTTATAATAAAGTACAGGTTGATATTGCTGCCTCAGATTTGTTATTAAAAACAGGATATTTAGAGAGTTTCAGTAATAAACTCGATCTGCTGAATTTCTATCGCAAAATGGAAAAGGAGAGTTAATTATTTCTCCGGTTATTTTTTCTGTCTTCTGAAGGTGTCATAATAATATAAAGGTCTTCATCAGGTTTCTTCATTCTGTATTGTTCACGAGCAAATTTTTCAAGGTTGTCATTGTCTGTTTTCAGTTCATGAAGCTTTTTCCTGTCCTCTTCTATCCGTTTTGAGAAGTACTCCCTGTCAGATCTGAGCTTATAAAGTTCCCTTAGCTCTTTATACCTGGATATGAGATTGTTTGAGTCAAAAAGAGTAAGCCAGATAATGAAAATCAATACTGTCAGAAAGTATTTATTTCTGAAAGCAGCCGGGATCTTGTCTGATATTTTAAGCCTTACCATTTAAAAGCAAACCTACAATTTATTCTTTTATCCTCCGCTCATCAGGTAAAGTACCTGTACATCGTCACCGTTTCTGATAATAGTATCATCATATGAATCTTTCGGAATGAACCTGCTATTTATTTTAATGATTCTCATCCTGAAAGTCAGTCTTTTCAGATCGAGCAGTTCCGAAACACTTAGGAATTCACTTTCAAATTCTTCCTCACGATTATTCAGAAATATCTTCATCACGGGATTATTCTTTTACCTATTCTTCTTCATAAGTATTTCAACAACTTTATCAGCCTGCAGGTTAGCAACTATACCTACTCTTGGAGCCAGAGGAGGAAGCTCATCTGAGACTTCAGTTGACTCGTCTCCGCAGACATAAAGCGTTTCATCAATTTTTCTGCATCTTAGAGATCCGGTCTCTCCCCATCCTGCAAGGCCGGATCCGGTAATCAGAGGTATCAGAGGCAGGTTTTTCTGTACTGTTTCAATAAACATCTCTTTCACTTCTTTCAGGTCAAGTGCCTCAACAATAACATCACATCCGGTAAAGATTTCAGGAATATTGCCGGGTGTCAGTTCAATGTTTCTAGCAATTACCTTTACCTCTTTGTCTATAGCATTAATATTATCCCTTAATGCTTCAACTTTAGGCAATCCTATCTGTTTATTGAAATAGTACTGCCTGTTTAGATTACCTGATTCAATGATATCATTGTCGCATATTAAAATAGATCCTACACCGGTTCTGGCAAGGGCCACTGCGCAGTTTGAGCCCAGTCCACCGGCACCGGCTATGCCTACCCTGTAGTTCCTGAGATGTTGCCTGATATCAGTGAATTTCATCCGGTCTGGTTTATGTCTGTAAAGATAGTTACAAAATAAAGTATCACAAAGTAAGTGACCGAATCTGCAGAATGATATTGATTTATGTCATAGATAAATTAATCCTAAACTGATAAATTTGGACCCTGTTACAAAAATAATGAAATAACCTAACTACCAGCAATATGATTATAAATTCAACCAGGGAACAACATAAGCTTGTTGCAGGATGGGACTATAAATGGACACCACTGGACAAAGGTTATACTGATAAAATCCTCTATATCAATGTCGGTATTCCTGAGATCAGGGAGAAAGATGTCCCTCCTGTTATGAAGGAGAAATTCATCGGAGGCAAGGGATATGGTCTTCGTCTTTTATGGGATGCAACTACTCCATCCACCCGGTGGGATGATCCGGAAAATGAGATTGTTATATCTTCCGGACCAATTGGTGGTATAACTCAATATTCAGGAACCGGAAAATCACTTGTTGTAAGCTTGTCTCCACAAACCGGGTCAGTTATGGACAGTAATGTCGGTGGATTTTTCGGCCCTTTTCTGAAATTCTCCGGATTTGATGCCATTGAGCTGCAGGGGAAAGCCAAAACCGATGTTATTATTTATATAGATGGCATTAATCACAGGGTTGAAATTTTCGAAACAGCAGGCGAAATAGCTGACAGCCATATACTTGCTGATAAGCTAACCGATATGTTTGCCGAGGATGAGAAAGACAGAAAAAACATCGGGGTCGTTTCATCAGGCAAAGCAGCGGAGAACTCGCTTATTGGAATGCTAAACTTCAGCTTTTATGATCCCAAGAGGAAAAAGGTACGTCTTAAACAGGCAGGCCGGGGAGGAATAGGAACTGTTTTTCGCAATAAGAGGATATTAGCGATTGTTTGCAAGATACCAGGGGTAAAGGGAAATCTTAACAATGTAGTGAACCTGGAGGCCATTATGGAAAGAGGCCGCAGGTTTAACCGTGAAATGAAGGAACTTGATGATAGTCAGTGTCAGATGAGACAGGTTGGTACAGCCCATCTGATGGAAATAATGAATGACCATGATCTTTTGCCAACAATGAATTACCAGTATGGCAGTCATGAGGAGGCTTATAAGATTGATTCGTCTGTGTGGAAAAGAAATTTTACCCAGAATATACCTGATGGTTGCTGGATTGGATGCAATATGTCATGCAGTAAAGGTGTTGATGATTTTACAATTCGAACCGGTCCGTATAAAGGTATGGTAGCTATTGTTGACGGACCTGAATATGAAAATGCTGCAGGACTTGGATCAAATTGTGGAATATTTGATCCTGCATATATTATTGAGGCGAACTTTTATTGCGATACGTACGGGATCTGCACAATAACCTGGGGTACGCTTTGTGCATTTCTGATGGAGTGTTTTCAGAGGGGGATACTTACAAAGGAAAGAACAGGTGGATTCGAAATGCATTTCGGCGATGGCGACAAAGCCCTTGAACTAATGCATATGCTTGCCAGGGGTGAAGGATTCGGAGTCACTGCAGGTATGGGGACAAGAAAACTGAAGGAATTATTTATAAAAAATGGCTGGGGCGATCCTGATCTCCTGTTTGATATTGCAATGGAAAACAAGGGACTGGAATATTCCCAGTATATGTCGAAGGAGTCACTGGCACAGCAGGGAGGTTATGCGATGACAAATAAAGGTCCTCAGCACGATGAAGCCTGGCTTATTTTCATGGATATGGTCAATAACCAGATACCAACATTTGAGAATAAGGCAGAAGCTCTTCACTATTTCCCCATGTTCCGGACCTGGTTCGGACTGGTTGGTTTATGTAAACTGCCATGGAATGATGTTGAACCTGAAAATAATGCCCAGACTGATGAACCTGCAAAAGTCCCTGAACATGTGAATAACTATGTGACAATTTACAAAGCAGTTACGGGCCGGGAGTTTGACAAACACAGAATGATAGAGGATTCAGAGAGAGTATATAACTTCCAGCGGATTTTTAACCTGAGGAGAGGATTTGGAACCCGCATACATGACAGGCAGCCTTACAGAGCAGCCGGTCCGGTAACAGTTGAGGAGTATGAATCAAGAAATGAGAGGTACGATAAGCAGCTTAAGGAGCTCATAGGCTATGACCCTGAAGGAAAAACCACAAGTGAGAAGATGGCAGTCCTGCGCAAATACAGGGAAGCACAGTATGAATCCCTTCTTGATGCTGTATATGAACGCCGGGGATGGAATAATAATGGTGTACCTAAGATCGATTTCCTGAAAAGAATAGGCATGGATTTCCCTGAAGTGATTGATGTTGTTAAAGATTTTCAATAGGAGACTGACACTAAAAATCTTTTAAACCTCAGAGGACAAAAAGACCTCTCAGAGTACACGAAGATAAATTACTGTATTTTTATCCTCTGTTCCCGATAGCTA
>CAYLYN010000227.1:0-6635 GCA_964387565.1 uncultured Rikenellaceae bacterium
ATTTTCCCTGTTAATGGCATTCCTTCTGGCCATAATATTTTTGCCAGGCGTTTCAAACATGATCGGCAAACCTCTGTCTGTAAGCGTGATAGGGCCCTGGCTTTGGTTGTTGATTTTTGTGGCACTCTTTGTCTTCTGCACTGTTTTTGCTAGTTTTTACAGCTCTTTCTATCTTTCTTCCCAGAATCCTCTTGCCCTGCTATCAAGTGAAAACAGTGGATTGAGGAAACAATACTCGAGAAATATCCTGGTTACTTTTCAGTTCACTATCTCAATAGCTTTGATAATTTCATGTCTGGTCATATATTCCCAGATGCAATTCGTGGAGAAAAGCGATAAAGGGTTTGAGGAAAAAAATATTCTCTATATCAACCTGAATTCAAAAACTTCTTTATCATATGAAATGATAGTCGGAAAACTTGTAACCAATCCCGGAATAATTTCTGTTGCAGTATCAGCAGGAGGGAAACCGGGAACAGGATTTACCTCCAATGGATACCTGCCAGAAGGGCTTCAGCAACCTGTAATGACAAATGCAGTTTATATTGATGAGAACTGGTTAAAGACCATGGAAATTACTCTTCTTGAAGGACGTGATTTTAGAACTCGCAGAATTGATCCTGATAAAGCAATTATCAATCAGACATTTGCAGCGATCGCAGGATGGGACAAACCGGTTGGAAAAACAATCACAAGGAACAATATCAAATATGAGGTGATCGGAGTTGTGAGAGATTTCAACACTGATTCCTTTTATGAAAACATACAGCCCCTGTTTATATCAACAGTCAATGAATGGGGACCTTTCCAGAATATTATAATTAAAATACAACCCGGGAGGGCTTCTGAAGTGCTTAAGTTTACGGAATTAATGCTAAAGGAAATTGATCCTGAAAATGCATTCGAATATGAGTTCCTGGAGGATTCATTAAGGTATTCCTATGCGTCAGATCAAAAGTTAAATATCTTATTCCTTGTACTCGCTTTTATTGCAATATTCATATCAAGCCTGGGATTATTCGGTCTTGCAACATTCAACACTCAAAGCAGGATAAAGGAAATAAGTATCAGGAAAGTAAACGGAGCTATGATTTCCGATATCTTATTAAAATTTAATTTTGAATTATTGAAATGGATCTCATTATCTTTCGTATTTGCCGGAATAACAGGATATTTTGTTATGAACCGATGGCTTAATAATTTCGCATATAAGACATCTATTGGCATATGGATATTCCTGATTGCAGGTCTTACTGCCATCACTATAGGACTTCTCACGGTCAGCATGGCGGCAAACAAGGCATCTCGGGCAAATCCTGCCGAAATTTTGCGCAAAAATTAAATACTAAACCATATTGTTTAGAACAAAATAAAGGAATTGATTACTATAAGCCTATTCTGAGAAATACAGGCACACTTCATCATGCATTGTATAAAGCCGGAATTTTGAGCCATCATTTACCATTACCGGACTCGAATGGTCTCCCTCTACGATAGGGTTTGCCTGGTACTTCAACCAATGAAAAAGATCGGACGATATTGCAAGATTTGAAGTCCAGATGGAAGATGCCCCTGGAGTATTCCAGTCGGGATCAGATGAACCATGATAATACATATAATAGTTCCCTTTGTATTTAATTACCTGGTTTGCAGCAACTGCACCGGAATCGTATATTCCCGGACCCTTTCCAAGTACAGGTTCGTCCTGAACATTTGTCCAGGTGATCCGGTTCTCTGATACAGCCAGCCATATACCTTCATCATTTCGTTCATAAAACAGGTACCACTTCCCATCTTCAACAATAACCGAAGGCGTTCCATAAGGTCCGGGTACAGTATCACCCTTAACCGTGATAATTACCAGGTCGCCCTGCTCCTCCCATTTTATTCCGTCTGATGATTTGAGTAAATGAGCCACATCGTTTTTCCCCTCTGCATACATGAAATACATATCATCATACTTCAATACGAACACATCTTCCGTCCATTTTTCACTGAATATGGGATTCTGTGGATAACGTGTCCAGTTTATTCCATCATCTGATGTAGCATATCCAAGGTATTTAGGGTCATCACCTCCTCCCGAATAACCGGTATACCACATCTTATAAATACCTTCATCGGGAAGAATAAAACCCCTTTCACGGATATGCCTGTCCCATGTATCAGTATCTGTTCCGCTGAACAAAGGATTGTGATCATAAGGTTTGAATTCAACCATTTCTCTTGCAAATTCAGGTTCCAGACCTGGTTTATCAGACCTGTTTTGCCTGTGTCCGCAGGAAAAGTTCAACAGGGAAAGCCACACAAATAAAAATATGGTTCTTGTATTAATCATCATTTATTTCGGATTAATGATTAGATGTTAATGAAGTATTGCCTAAAGATAGGTTAAAACTCAAACTTTATTGGTTCAGGCTCTGGATCTTAATCCTGTAGCCGGGTTTTCCCTTTATGCTTATCTTCTCACCTCCATTTTCAAGGATCACCCGTTCGCATATACGCATCAGTAATTCTGCCTGATCAGATATCTTCATCTCAGCAGGTAATTGAGGTCTTGTCAGATTCTTATAGATATCTGGCATCTTAAATCCGGGCAGAAGTGAAATATTTTTAAATCCTGTATTTACACCTAAAACTGCGCCGGCAGTAGCTGCATTACAGTCAGCATCCAATCCCATTGCCATAGCATATTGAAGTGTCTTATGGAAATCTCCTTTCCCATACAAAAGAGAAAGCAGAACCATGCCACCGTTTGAAGGGGTTGAGTTACCATTCCAGTTTCGCTCAATAACCCATTTTTTGTAAAATTTCTGTCTTCCTGTTTTCCAGTCTTCACTGTTTTCATGATAGATATCAACAGCATCTGTTACAACTTCAGCCATGGCACTTGCAGGATCGAGGGATTTCGAAGCTTCTTTTATCATCTCTTCAACCGGGCCTTTATGAAATATGTTCAGACTTATCAATGAAGTCCAGAACCGGGTTGCCTGAACTGGTTCCCCGCTTACTGCGATCTGTGCATAATGAGTCCCTATATCTGCAGCTGTCTGAGGCATACCCGGAGCTATCATTCCATATGATTCTGTACAAAACTGCCCGGATAAATTATAGGAAGAAGCACTATTATTTTCCGGATCACCTGTTGCCGGAGGAATTATACCCTGATCCATCAGATCACGGGCTCTTTTATTGGCTACCCAGATACCTGAATTCATATTTGCTTTCCATATATCTACAATCAGGGGATAAGCGAGCTTGATTGTTTTTTCCTTATCCATAAAGTACAGATGAGTCAGTTCGAAATCGTTATCATCATCCGTTCTGGCACCTTCAGGTAAATAGAAAAAATCAGGCAGTGATTCAGCCGGTAATGTGTCATATTTAAATTCATGTGGCAATCCCTCCAGACCCCCGATAAGCATTCCGACCCAACCTCCGTAGAGATTATTTAAAAGGTCAGCTCTTGTAATTTCTTTAAAAGAATCGTCAGAGTTTTCTTTCTGTCCTGATGAACATGAAACCATTATAATCAATACAATTGCAAGTACATTTTTAACCATATAGAGGGGAATTTATCTGCCAGAAAAGGAAGAGGTGAGTGAAATTTCCAATAATCTGTTTTTCATTTCAATATCGGCTGATTCAACAGGATATAAATTTATCAGGCCGAGTCCGTAACGGGCTGAAAAAAGGAATCCTTTCACAGCAATTCCGGCGCCAAATTTTAATCCCAGATCCAAAGCTCTAAGATCTTTACTTTCACTGGAACCGAATAAGATATCTCTGGCAGCTCCGTGTGCTTCAATTTTATTACCTCCGACCCCGCATGAGAAATAGGTGCCGGTAATAAGGGTAATTCCAAAAGCATCTGTCCCCATATTAAGAGCCAGGTTTACAGGGATCTCCAGGTAAACCGGTGTAATGAAAACATCAACAGAATCAATTTTATATGAGGCTCCCTTTGAAGAAAACATGATACCGGGATCGATAGAGAGATGGTCAACTATTGTCACTGGGAATAATAATCCAAAGTGAATTCCTGTAACTCCTTTAGTATCATTTGATTCTTTATTCAGCTTCATCTCAATTGTGGAAAAATTGAATCCAACAATCTGTGCTGAATTAACCTGAGCATTGAGCGATTCTGTCATCATAAGAATTAACAATCCAGCTAAAAGAGCAAGTAAAATTAACTTCCTTAAAATAACTGACAGTAATATGTCTGCTCTTTCACTCATCTGGCTTTTTCAAGATAGCTTCATAATGAATATTATCTCAAAGTTACACCATTCAAATACCTCTGTCAAAGAATTCCTGTTTATTTATACAGAATTATTTATATCATAAATTTTGCAGATATATTAACCATTTTTAGTATATTGGTACTTTACCGCTGAATCTCAGATTCTAAATCCTAAAGAGTCAATATATGGAGAAGGTTCATATTTTGCCAACGAACAAGACTCCTGAAGTACTGCTTGATCCAACCGGATTCATCAAAATCAAAGGAAGAGCGATTGATGAAAGCAGATCAGGTGTTCCTGAACAGATGATGAACTGGATTGACAGATATTTACTCAGTCCGGCTGATTCAACTGAAGTGATTATTGCACTTGAATTCCTGAACAGTTTCAACACCCTTATCATAACTTCAATCCTTAAAAAGACAGGACAACTGCTTAAGCACAGGAAAAAGCTGGTAATCAGATGGTACTATGAAGAAGATGACGTGGATATATATGACAGGGGAGAATATATATCAACTGTAATTGATGTTCCAATAGAGTTCATAATAACCGATGATGTTGCAGAATGCTGATCAGATATGGTATAAAAACTATATCTAAGTATTTACCTGCTTCAATCACTAACTATATTGCTGTCCCTCCTCTTTCACCTGTTCTTATTCGTATACATTCTTCGAGAGGGGTAATAAAAATCTTCCCGTCGCCGACTGAACCTGCGCCGTTTGTTCTTGCAGATTTTATTATTGCATCTATTGCAATCTCAACAAATGCCTC
Source organism: uncultured Rikenellaceae bacterium (assembly GCA_964387565.1). Lineage (GTDB taxonomy): Bacteria > Bacteroidota > Bacteroidia > Bacteroidales > VadinHA17 > LD21. The sequence continues at coordinate 5,025 of CAYLYN010000227.1, forward strand.
GTTGACAGCTATTTCGATCTTGATCTTAGGTATCAGGTCCGGAACAATCCGCTGTCCCCTGTACATCTCCTCAATTCTTTGCTGCCCGTGACCTGAAATCCTGCTGACACTTATTCTTGTAATCTCTGCTGCTATAAGTGCTTCACGAACCTTGTCGAGTTGCACCTCCCTTATTATTGCAGTAATTAATTTCATCTTTTTCTTTTTATCTGAATTCTAATTCGGATTTAACATACCGTATCCTCTTTCACCGTGATATGCCCTGTCGAGGCCTGCCATTTCATCATCTTCCGATGACTTGAATTTTATGAACCTGTTAAGGACGAAAATAATTGCCAGGGTCATAAGTGAAGCATAAACAATGGCAATGACCACTGCAAGAGTCTGTATTCCAAGCTGGTTCCAGATAGTCCAGCTGCCACCTGCAGCAGTTGCAGCTTCTGACATCCATGATGGTCGTATAAAGAATACAAGAAGTATCGCTCCTGTAATACCACCAATTCCATGAATACCAAATGCATCAAGTGAATCGTCATAGCCGAGCTTATTCTTGATCATAATTGCAGAATAGCATATGAATGATGCAATTATTCCGAGAAAAAAAGCACCATAAGGCTGGACCACCCCTGCAGCAGGGGTCACTGCTACCAGACCTGCCAGTATACCGCTGGCAAATCCCAGTGCTGTAGCTTTACCCTGATGAATGCTTTCTATTATTACCCATGACATCGCACCGGCTGCTGCAGCTACCTGTGTTGCTGTGAGTGCCTGTGCTGTACTCAGTCCTGATGCAACACTGCTTCCTGCATTGAACCCGAACCAGCCAACCCAGAGAAGACCTGCACCCAGCATTGTAATGACCAGGTTATTAGGACGTATAACCTGATATGGGTATCCGCGGCGTGAACCAAGGTAAATGGCAGCTACCAGACCACTGACGCCCGCTGAAATATGTACTACTGTACCTCCGGCAAAATCAATTGCTCCCCTGGCACCGAGATTAAAAAGAAATCCGTCGGATGCCCATACCCAGTGACAAAGTGGATTATAAACAAGAAGGCTCCATAAAGCTATGAAGAAGCAATAAGCTTTAAATGATACCCTTTCGGCAAATGCACCGGCAATAAGTGCAGGAGTTATTATGGCAAATTTCCCCTGGAACATCGAAAATACATATTCCGGAACACCTGCCTCCATAATATTTTCATCTATCCCCCTGAGAAAAAAGTAATCATTGCTCCATCCAAACCAGCCTCCCAGAATACTTTGACCGAAACTCATGCTGTAACCGACAACCACCCACATTACACTGATTATACCCATTGCCACAAAGCTGTGCATGATTGTTCCCAGTACGTTTTTTGTCCTTACCAGTCCGCCATAAAACATAGCCAGTCCGGGTACCATTAAAAGCACCAGGGCAGTTGAGGTAAGCATCCATGAGGTGGCACCTGAGTCAACAGACTGTCCGTCAGAGGCAGATAATCCTGTGAAAATCGCCACCATCAGGAGAAGTGCCAAAAAAAATCTTTTTCGAAAATTTAACATAACCACTATGAATTATTAATATTTTGTGCAAACATATATTTTTTAGGGGTTACTTCAAAATAT
>CAYLYN010000228.1:0-6600 GCA_964387565.1 uncultured Rikenellaceae bacterium
TGGTTATATGAAATTGAAAAAAATCAATACTACATAAATGAAAAGTTACTGGAAACAAATAATATAAAATGTCAAGCAATGAAAAAATCATTTTCTTCCTTAATTGTTTTAATGCTCGTCACTTTCAGTCTGATGAGCGGAAAGCTTAAGGCATCTGATACGCTCAGTATCACGAGCACACCTGATATTTATAACCTGGCTAGCACCCTGGCAGCTAAATATAACTCAGTTACTCAGGGGATGGCGGTGAAGGTAGTTGAGGTTACCGATAACAGTCAGGCTGCGCGGCACATCGGCGGAGGGATGCTTGGATTTGTTTCAGCCAGAAATTACGCTGATATAAAAAATTCTATAGGATGGCACACTGTTGTAGGACGTGATGTTATTGTACCTGTTGTGAACTCCATGAACCCTGTACTTGAGGAACTCAGAAAATATGGCGTTTCAGCAGATGAGTTCCTGAGAATAGTAAATTCCAAGCAGGAGAGATGGAACACTTTGGTTGCAGCCTCTGAAAGCTCTTTTATCAATTATTACAAGGCAAGCGACGAAAACATTGCTGCCTCCCTGGCATTATTCATGGGTACAGGTGATTTCAATAAATCTGTAAAAGAGGCCGGAAACAGTGATGATGTTGTTGAAGCAGTGAGAAAAGACATTTATGGTTTAGGTTTTTGTAAACTTTCATCAGCCACTGATCCCGAAAAACAGGCAATAAAAGAAGGAGTTGCAATACTTCCTATCGACAGGAATAATAACGGGATGCTCGATGATAATGAAAATATATATGGTGATCTGAATCATCTGATAAGAGGAATCTGGATAGGAAAGTATCCGAAATCATTAGGCTCAGGTATATATGCAGCTGCAACTGATCAGCCTGTTGGTGAAGCATCAATGAATTTCATAAAGTGGGTGCTGACTGACGGACAAAAATATATCAGTGAGAGTGGTTTCAATGATCTTCTGCTGACAGAGAGACAAAAGGCAGTCGAACAGCTATATGAAGCAAAAGTCTATTCTCCTGCAAAGGCTGAGACAGGATCGCCACTTGTTGTACTTGCAGGTCTTTTTGTGGCAGCCCTTTTGATCGTTCTCACAATAGATGCCATAATCAGATACAGAAAGAGACTTAAAGTAAATTCTTCTGTAAGCGAAGAGGGATCCGACAGAGCATTTAGTGAGTCGGCAGTCAAAATCCCTCAGGGCATCTATTTTGATAAAGCTCATACCTGGGCATTCATGGAGCAGGATGGAATGGTAAAGGTTGGGGTGGATGATTTTCTCCAGCACGTTACAGGTGTAATAACAAGGATTAATCTGAAAAAAGACGGCACCCGGATAAAGAAGGGCGAACATATCTTTTCGCTGGTGCAGAATGGAAAGCAGCTTGAACTCTATGCTCCTGTTTCAGGAACAATCAGGGAACATAATTCTATCCTTGAAGAAAACTCAGAATTAATAAATTCTTCCCCCTATAACGATGGTTGGGTTTACAGGATTGAACCTTCAAACTGGTACCGTGAGAACCAGCTTCTTTTCCATGCACAAAAATACAGGGAGTACCTGGGCCAGGAATTTACGAGGTTGAAGGATTTTTTAGCAGAAGTAATTGATTCAGGAAATAAAGAGTACAGCAATATTGTTCTGCAGGATGGCGGTGAATTCCGGGAAGGTGTTCTCTCTCAGATGGGACCTGAGATATGGGAGGATTTTCAGACAAAATATATTGATCCATCAAGACAGATCTGGTTTTATGAATTATTCTAATTCTTCAAATAATTAACAAAATGACCCTTGACAGAAGAAATTTCTTTAAAACACTTGGAGTTACCGGCATTACTCTTGCTGTCGGAAAGAAGTCGGCCTCTGGTAACTCAGCAAAAAATAAAACTGAATTCTTTGGAGTCCTCTATGATTCTACACGGTGTGTGGGTTGTCAGACCTGTGAGGTATCATGTGCTGAAGCGAATGGTTTAACTGCCCCGACAGAAATAGTTGAGGCAGGAAAAATCAGGAAAACAACTGAAAAGTACAGAACAGTTGTAAATGCCTATTCAACCGAAAATGGTGAAGTTTATGTCAAACAACAGTGTATGCATTGCAATGAGCCGGCCTGTGCAGCAGCATGCCTGACCCAGGCAATGCATAAAACCCTGGAAGGAGCAGTTATATGGAGAGGAAATAAATGCATGGGATGCCGTTACTGTATGGTGTCATGCCCCTTTGATGCTCCTAAATTCGAATACTTCAGCTACAACCCCAAGATTGAAAAATGTACAATGTGTTACGACCGCACTCAGGCGGGTAAACTGCCGGTATGTGTTGAGAACTGTCCTGCAGATGCGTTGTTGTATGGTCCCAGAAGGGAGCTTATAAAAGAAGCCAGAAAACGGATTATTGAAAATCCCGGGGTCTATGTCGATCATATTTATGGAGAGCGTGAGGCCGGCGGAACAGGATGGTTATATCTATCTGGTGTTCCTTTTGATAAAATTGGATTCAATACAGGAATCCAGACAAAATCATATCCTGAACTATCAAAAGGATTTCTTTACAGCGTGCCTGCAATTTTTGTTCTCTGGCCGGCAATACTGCTGGGTATAAGGGAAGGGTCCAGAAATAATAATGAAAACGGGGAAACAAATGAATAATTCAGATCTTACAATTGATAGAGACAATGATGGGAAAAACATCATTAAATTTCTTCTTAGTGAAATGAGACCTAAAGGAAGAATATTGACTCCTTTTAATATTATTTCATTGCCGGTTATGCTACTGGGCCTGGTAATAATAATTATACGTTTCTGGAAAGGACTAGGTTCCGTCACCAACCTCAGCCAGGAGGTTCCCTGGGGATTATGGATAGGTTTCGATGTTGTAACAGGAGTAGCTTTTGCAGGAGGCGCCTACGTCCTTACATTCATGGTTTATATTCTCAATATCAGGAAATATCATTCCATAGTGAGAGTGACAGTATTAAATGGTTTCCTGGCATACCTTTTCTATGCAGGGGCTCTTCTTCTTGATCTTGGAAGACCATGGAATGTGATCAACCCGATTATCGGCAACAGCTTTGGCGTTAGTTCAGTACTTTTTCTTGTAGCCTGGCATTTTCTTTTATATATGATTGCCCAGCTGATCGAATTTTCACCTGCAATTGCTGAATGGCTTGGAGCAAAAAGAGCAAGGAAGATACTATCAGGAATGACTGTTGCTGCAGTCATCTTTGGAATTACCCTGTCGACGTTGCATCAGTCGGGTCTTGGAGCGCTGTATCTGATGGCGAAAGATAAGATACATCCACTCTGGTATACTGAATTTATTCCCATACTCTTCTTCGTATCAAGTATTTTTGCCGGTCTTTCAATGGTAATTTTTGAAGGATCAATTACTCATAAGGTCTTTTCTGATCAGATCAGTGAAAAAAACATAAAAGGACATGATAATATAATAATTGGTCTGTCAAAGATTTGTACAGTGGCTATGTTCGCCTATTTCTTTCTGCAGATAGTAGCATTTGTACATGGTAAGAAATGGGAGTATCTGGCCGGCCCTATGGGAAAATGGTACCTGACTGAAATGATTGGTTTTGTAATACTTCCCATGGTATTATTCTACTATAGCTACAGCAGGAATAATATTACCATTGCACGGGTCGCAGCAATAGTTACAATGATTGGAATAATAATCAACAGGCTTAATGTGACTGTAATAGGATTCAGATGGGATGAAGCTGTCAGGTATTTTCCCACCTGGATGGAATTTGTTGTTACACTTACAGTCATTTTCACTGAGATATGGATCTTCAGGTGGGTAATTAACCGGATGCCCGTCCTTCGCGATTCTCCGTCATGGGTTACGGAAAATAATTGATTATTAACATAGTATCTGGATTTCTAACAAAATAGTATTCACAATGGACGGATTTAGCTACACAAACATTTTTGAGACAAAGGGGATTGAATATCTGATTGTAATAGCTTTCCTCTTGCTGATAATCCCATTCTGGCTGGCAATAAACAGGAAATCAACACTGTCTGTACAGTTCAGAACTACTCTAGGAGTTCTTACTGCTGCTATCCTCAGGATACCTGAAGGGCTCTATTTTAACAAAAATCATACCTGGGCTTTTCTCGAAAAAAATGGGATAGCAAAAATCGGAGTTGATGATTTCCTCCTTCATATAACCGGAGAAGTCAATATTAATCCTATTTTTCATGCAGGTGATGTAATTAAGAAAGGAGACCTGATACTAATGGCAATAAATTCCGGGAAAGTTTTACGGATCTATTCCCCTGTATCAGGCGAAATAAAAGGAATTAATCCGGTTCTTAATGAGAATCCCGGAGTTGTCCTGGCTGATCCGTATGGAAAGGGATGGGTTTATAAAATAAAGCCCACAAAATGGATTTCAGAGATCAGTACGGCTTACCTGGCAGAAGATGCTATTGCATGGACAAAGAGAGAACTCGAGAAATTTAAGGATTTTCTTGCCCATTCGATGAAAAGAAATGGTATGGAAACATCTATGGTTGCGCTTCAGGATGGTGGTGAACTGATTGACAGGCCTCTGGCTGAGCTCCCTGATGAGGTATGGCAGGATTTTCAGAAATCATTTCTTAACTGAATCACCTTAAAAATTCTTAAAAGAGAATTTTCCTGAGGGAGGATTTGTGTATATTGCATATAATAATAAATGTACGGAATCAGGGCTGTTAAGACTGCTCCGGTTTTGGCATTTCAGGTGATATTGCTAATTTGAGATTCTGTTAAGGTTTAAACCAATCTCTTGATTAAATACTTTATGGATCAGCCAGGTATCAATGGAAACAACGGCAGGAGCCTGAAGGCTTTTTTTAAAAATAACCTGAGATTCAGATCCTCTATTTACAGTCGAGTTGTTATTATTATTTCTGTATCTTCTGTTATCCTGTTCTTTCTTTTCGGAATAATTTTCAGATCGGTTTATGAGCAGAACCTTAACACCGTTATACGCCAGAACGGCAATAACATCGGATCTATTGTTGAAGGTTCCCTGTATAAATCGATGCTCGACAATGACAAAAGTGCCCTTCAGAGCACGCTTGACATCATTAATACTATTACCGGAATTGATGAAGTCAATATGTATGATGATAAAGACAGGCTGGTTTATTCTTCATTTACAGAAGATACAATCTCCCATAGCAATCCCAACTGTCTGTTATGTCACGAAGATCTGAGTGTTTTTTTCCCGAGAAAGGAAAAATCATACAGGATAATTGAGGCTAACAGCGAATGCACTATGAACGAGAATGATAATTCTCACAGGCATCTTATTATCAGGTCTCCTATCCTTAATGAAAAATCGTGCTATACCAGTGCCTGTCATTACCATAGTGAAAATGATGAGGTTTTGGGATCGCTGATTATCAAGATGCCACTTTCGGATCTGGACCAGACAGTAGAAAGATCGTCAACCAGATTTTTTCTTCTGGCCACACTGACTACTATATTGCTTCTCATCACACTTATCTTCTTTACCAGGGAAAAGATAAAAAATCCACTTAATGAGATACTTAAAGCCAGCCATTCAGTTGCCAGCGGGAATAAGGACACAAGACTTGAGATCAAGCAAAATCAGCTTGACGATATGAGACTGCTTTCTGTTGCTTTCAATGAAATGCTTGATAACCTTCAGGCAGCAAATGATGAGCTGCAGAACTGGTCGCAGCAGCTTGAATATAAAGTGCAAAAAAAATCGGAAGAACTTGGAGCTGCTCAGAATGAGTTAATTCATATCGAGCGGATAGCATCACTTGGCAAACTTTCATCTTCAGTAGCACATGAGATAAATAATCCTCTTTCAGGCATTCTTGTTTATACAAAATTGATACATAAGCAGTTAAGTAGCCAGGAGATGACTCCAGCCAGGAAAGAGGCAGTTCTCAAACATTTGAAATTAATCGAAAGCGAGACAAAGAGATGCGGAGAAATAGTTAAAGGTTTACTTGAGTTTTCAAGAAAGGAGCAGGAAGATTTTGAGTCAAAGCATATTCATAAGGTACTTCAGGAGACTTATGATCTGATGATGCACCCTATTAAAATTGCAAACATAGGATTCACATATGATTTCAGGGCGAAATCGGACCTGGTCTTTTGCAGTCCCAACCAGCTTAAACAGGCTTGTGTGGCTATCCTTGTGAATGCCTCCGAAGCTGTCAGGGAGAATGGTGAAATTTCAATTTCCACAATGAACCCGGATGAGGATCATATAACAATAACCATTTCAGATACCGGCATTGGAATACCTGAGGATGATATTCCGCATATTTTTGAACCTTTCTTCTCCACGAAGCATGAGACCAGCGGGATTGGATTGGGGCTTGCAATTGTGCATGGTATCGTTAAATCGCACAACGGGAAGATTGAGGTAGAATCGGAACTGGGTAAGGGAACCAATATTTCAATAACTCTGCCTTTAATAAGAATTTAGAAAGAAAAATTATGGCTGGAAAGATTTCAATCCTCATTGTTGATGATGAGGACTCAGTAAGAGACTCGTTATATAATTGGTTTATTGAAGACGGGTACCATGTAGAATGTGCTGAAAGTGCC
>CAYLYN010000229.1:0-6599 GCA_964387565.1 uncultured Rikenellaceae bacterium
TAGTTGATGAAGGCGTCTTCAGCCTGTTTTATTTTGTCATCATGTTCCTTGAATGCATCAGTCATGAAACTGAAGCTTTTGAAATAATCAGCTGGTTTTTTCAGCTGGTTGCGGAATCTTCTTATAAATTCTTCAACATTTTCATTTTCTGCTTCTTTTGTAAGAGCGTTGGACTTCATCGGTGTTTCAAGAACCAACGGGAATGATCCTTTTACAAAGTCTTCAAGCTCTTTCTTCCGAATAAGGATATTTGCCTTTAACTCTTCTATTTCTGCATCATTTTTCTCGTCGTAGTCAATAAACTTCATTCCAAGCAGATGCTTCTTTAGAAGCTCATGCATTTTTTCAAATTTCAGTTCTGCATAAAGTTCCCTGAAAGTATCTATGTTGAGAATATTCAGTACTTCTCTAAGATACCTTTCAGAAGCATTCAGCAGCAACTCCGAATCATCGGTGATAATTTCAAAGTCGAATGACTGATTTGTTTCGAATGTAAATTCATTGATTGTCTGCTGGCAGAAGCTGTGGATAGTCATTACAGAAAGGTTGTCAAGGCTGCCTACAGCTTTTCCCATCAGGACTGATTTTTCTTCCCTTGACCTGTGGCCAATCTCTGTGGCCTGTCTGATCAGGTCTTCCGGCTCAAGACTGATCTTGCCGCAGAGGAATTTATATGCTTTCCTGATGAAACTCCTTATCCTTGATTCAAGTTCTGCGGCAGCAGCCTTGGTGAACGTAACCATAAGGATCTTCTCAACCGGAATCTCTTTTTCCAGGATCATCCTCAGGACAAGGATGGCTACCGAATAGGTTTTTCCTGTTCCTGCGCTCGCTTCAATGAGGCTTGTACCCTCAAGTTTTGCAGTCAAAACATTAAATTCATTCTCTTTCATGGTCATCATCAGTAATATTCAGCAGACTGGCAAGCTTTTTTATTTCATCAAAACGGCTCTCTTCATATACCTGACGGTCGAAAGTCAGTTTTTTGTAGTCCTCAATGTCAAATTCACTGAAATAGCCTTCGCTGTAAAGATTTCTGATACACCTGTCAGGTGGCATGGATGCATATTCGTTTCCGTCTGCCTCAGCAAGAAATAAGTTCTCAGTGTTTTCACCCCTGAGTATACTTTTCCCGACTGCAGGTGTAAATTTCAGGGGTTCTTCCTGACCTTTAAGGAAAAACTCAAGAAGTGATGCCAGCCTGTCCCACGCCTCTTCTTCCGGGATGAAATCCATGTTCATTTCTTTTACGACGGGAGGGGTATCTTTTTTACCGCTTTTTTTCAGATAAATCAGATCAGCGTTTCTAATAATTCCCAGTGAAAAGAGTATCAGTGCATTGAGATATGCTCTTACGCAGTATTTGGGTTTATCCGAGAACGCATACGCAATGTACCGGTCTCCAAATATCCCGTTTACCGTCCCCGTGAACCTCATGCTTCCTACACAAAGACCGACTTCATGGCTTCTTCCCTCCGTTCCGTTCCTGAGTTCACCGTACTTCATCCTGAGGTCAGCGATTTCATCCTGTATTTTCTCCAGGGTAACGGTGCCAAGGTTTTTCAGAGGCAGTTTTCCTTCTTTCTTGAGCCTCAGCAGTAGTTCCTCATTGTCAGACTCAACGGCTTCCATGAGATCCTGTTTCAGACTCCATTCATCAAGAGAATTCAATTTGAAAAGTTCAGATTCAGGAAGAGCAGCTTCTTCTTCTTCATACCTGATCCCGAGGATATTTTCAAAATACCATTGAATCGGATTCTCGAAAAATTTCACGAAAGAGTGAACAGTGATTTCATCCGTATCTGTTTTTCCGGGCTCCTTTTCATTTCTTTTGTCAGACTCGTTACCGTACAGGAAAGTAAACAACCGATCTCCGGCCTTTGGGTTGTATTCATTGCTGAAACCGTGCAGCGGATGCTTCACAACAAGAGACTCGTTGTCAAGGTAATCAACCAGAGTATCGATTACGATTGATGGCGGAATCCGGCTATTATTCCTGCTGCTCTGGCCGATATAGCTCAGGTACAGTTTTTCACGGGCTGAAAGGATGGTATCAAGGAACAGATACTTATCGGTTTCCTTTTTGCTCCTGTCGCCCTGCCGATAGGCTTCACCCATCAGGTCGAAACCCAGGTACTGATCTTTCCTCGGGAAAATATCATTGTCGAGTCCGAGGAAGCAGATGACCCGGAAAGGAATTCCCCTGACGGGAACGGGAGAAGAGACAGTCACATTTCCGGTATTCAGCGATATCTCGGTTGCTTCCCTGAAGAGCTTTGAGTCAAGCTCATTGAGAAACGTCCGGAAAGACACTTTTTCTTCGAAGTCAATGGAATCAATGTAGGAGAGGGCCTTATAGACCGATGATAATTCTGTCCGGTCTTCCTTGCTGAAACTGTCATAAAAGATCATCTCTTCAATTATCTCCCCTAAGAGGAACGTTTTCCATTCAGCAAGGCTTTTTTCGGTTTTTTCAGCCTTCAGGATCTCTCCAAGCTTGTCCGTGAATGTTTTCAATCTTAAAAGATCGAAGCTTTCAGACGATTCAGCATCACGGTACGGAAATACCGTTGGTCCGTCATCAACCCGGTATTCTTCTTCTGTCAGCATCGCATATCCCAGAATGATTTTATCCATGCCGTATTTCCAGCTGACATAGACTGTTTCATTGCTTTCATTGCCTGCAAGGCCGGACCTGATATTTGCATTAAGGACAACTGACCGTACATAGTCGCAATCTCTTACGCCAAACCGGGTTTTAATCCTTTTCTGTTCCAGGAGGCTCACAACCTTTTCAGAAGTGAAGTCATCTTCCGTGAACTTCAGGATCTGCTCCACGGCTGATAGGATTGAATCTTCAGTGGTGGCTGCAGCACCGGATATCCACAACGGAATCTTAACCGGTCCATGGGCAAACAGGGCCTTTATGTATGGAGCGTATTTGTCAACATCTGTTGTCATTACGAGAATATCGCCCGGTTTGAGGCTTTTGTCCCTTGAAAACAGGTCAAGGAGGTAGTTATAAAGGCACTCAGCTTCCCTCGCCGGAGTAAAGCAGGAGTTTATCTGGATCGAACCGTCATCAGTGAATTCAAATTGATTGGTATTGTCGAGAATCTGATTCTGAACCCTGACAAGTGATGTGTCAGGATTTTTACCGTAACCCTGGTATTTAACCTTCTCAAACTCCGGCTTGCCAAACTTTCCTTCCAGCATTTCCTTCAGTTCCCTGGCCTTCTGGCCGAAACTGATTAACAGGTTATTGACGTAGTTATCATATGCCCCTGGTACGGATATGTAGAAATCCACGGGGACAAACCCGGACAGCGTTTTGAAGAACTCAAGATGGAATTCGGTAAAGATTGTTATGCCGAAGAATGAGATTCTGGGAAACCGGGATTCAACAATACCCTTTTTCGCATCAAGGTTTGCAATAATTCTGTCTTTTATCTCTTCCCTGGATTCTGTCTCTATTTCGTTCCACAGCCATTTCTGCCACTCTTCCGAATCCGGTTTATCCGTGATATTGGCTCCCTGTTTCCATGACCTTGGAAAATCGGGACGATACAACTGATACTGGTCAAAGAGATCTGCAATTTTGCCGGCAAGCTGAATTCGTCTCAGATCGTCGTTCTTATAGTAATTCGAGACCAGGGGAAATGCATCGGTGAAGTCATTTGTGCCCAATGCCCTGTAAATCCTGAATTTGACAGATTCTTTGTTGCTTTTTGCCTTCTCTTCAAACATCAGCTCGTATAGTTCGCTGATGATTGCATCCTGATTCAGGAAAACGGTATTTGCAATAACTCCGTTCGTGTATGCCAGAGTGGTCTTAAGCCAGGCAGTCATACCCGCAGACTGGGTTACGATTACCTCTCTGTCAAAAATATCTTTCGGGTTGTTCCTTAAATTCTGAGAGAGTATTTTACCGAGGTGTTCCGGATTATTTGAACAGTATAGCATTTGATTCCTTTTTATTCATTTAAGAGACGGTATTCAAGTCCTGATGCCCTCGAAACGCTTCGTTCAATGCATCTTTGAAGTGATTCGGAAGGGGACATTATTACTGCTTTGTTCTTTGCACGTGTAAGGCCAGTATATAGCAATTCTCTCGTGAGCAGCAGTTCCCCCTGCTTCTCAGGCAGAATCAGAAAAACGTTTTCAAATTCAGATCCCTGGCTCTTGTGAATTGTCATTGCAAAGACCGTTTCATAATGATTGAGGTATCCTGCAGGTATGCTTCGTATTTCTCCCTCTGCCGTTTCAAACCAGGCCAGATACGAGTCTCCGTCGTTGCGGATAAGACCCACGTCTCCGTTGTAGACCTTCAGGTTATAATCATTTTTGGTAATAATCACAGGCTGATTATGATAGAAGCCTTCCCGGGGGCAAAATATTTTCTCGTCTGCGACAATCGATTTAAGATGTTTTTCAATGGCTTTATTTACTTCAGCCACCCCATAGTCATTTGTCCTGGTTACGCAGAGGAATCTGACTTTATCAAGACTGTCCAGTGCTTCTTTAACGGACTCTTTTTTAATATATTCCGTATAGATCGAGGCATATTCCCTGAAGTAATCTGATTTCAGAACCTCTTCCGTGAAGAGGTTTGCTCCCGGATTGTCTGATTTGATTATGTTGATTGTGACCTCGTTATCTCCTGAATACGAATCTGCATTATTGAATTTGCCGTCAATTATTTCCTTGCTGAGTCTGCCAATTCCCCGATCCGGCTTGAATCTCCAGTTTTCCGTTTTGACTTCAACTTTCCCTTCAAGAAGAGGTGCACTTCCTGCCCGGCAAAGATCTCCGAAAACCGACCCGGCCTCTATGGAGGCAAGCTGATCCTTGTCGCCAATGAGCCATAATTCTGATTTGTCATCAACTGCATTCAGCAGCTTGGCCATCATAGCTCCGTCAACCATGGAACACTCATCAATGATCACCAGGTCGAATGGCAGCCGGTTATTTTCATTATGCCTGAAAAACACGCTGTCTCTCCTGTTTCCAAGCAGCCTGTGGATTGTCTGTGCATTCAGGTTTGCGATATTTGAACCGATGCTGTCCTGGATTCTATTCCCCTGTGACTTCACAAAGTCCTTCAGAGCTTCTTTCATCCTGGTTGCGGCTTTCCCTGTGGGGGCGGCAAGGGCTACCTTCAGGCCAGGTCTATCCGTGAATTTCTCAATCAGTCTGAATCCAATACTGTATGTCTTGCCTGTACCCGGACCCCCGGTAATGATATGGAAATTGTTGCCCAGCCTTTTGATACTGGCAATGATTTCTGTTTCATACCTGTAATAGCGCTGTAAATAAGCTCTGCCGTCCTGAATGACGAAAGGGTTAAGGATTTCCGGAGTGTGAGTAACAAATTTGCTATGCCGAACTTGCTCCCTGAGCAGATCAGGATTTTCCTCAAGAAAGGGATTCAGCTCCCAAAGCTCCTTATCTGCGAGATACTCCTCTATGTCAAAGCATATGTTGCCATCCTCAAGCCTTGAGGACAGCGCATAGGCCAGAGCTTCGCAGCCCTTGAAGTATTCCGCAAAGACTTTGTGCACATCAATACTTTCTGCCATACTATTTTGCGTTATTTTCAAATTAAGAAACTGCCTTTCCAACTAGGCTATATTAGGTCTACAGCTTGCGGGCCCTGGTCTGAATAAATAAAAGCCGCCGGTTAAAGCTGGTCCATCACAAGATTTCATCATCTTTTACGAACGGGTTTCCATGTTCGCCTTCCGTATTTCCTTCAGCGTTCTTGTTCCTCTCTTCACCGAACAGATCCTCGATCATATCCTCATCCATTCCCATTATCCTTGCCACATCCTTATTTGTTATGAGCTGGGGGTTTTCTTTCTGACGTGCTGCAAAGTCCGCCATCGCCTTTTTGCTTCTGGCTTCAATTGCTGCAAGCTCCTCCTTTGTGAATTCTTTTTTCTGCATGGTACCTGATTGTTTTATTTGTTGCGTTAACAGAGTCTTATTTATAGTGGGATGATTATTTTCCTGAATAATGCACTTAAATGTTTTACAAGAGTTGATAATAGGAAAACTCGCATATGCCTTGATTAATTGTCTATGCTTTACCTTTTTATCAATATGCTAAACAGTTCTGTTCAAAAGTCAATAACCGTATAATATGCCCAGTCATCGCTACCAGGAAAATCAGTCTCATTAAGCGCACTGATGATGATAATATACCTGGTCTCTTCATACGGTGACCAATAATAAACATCGCATCCCAGATCTCTGACAGTAGCCCTGGCTCCTTTTTCACTCCCCTCAAAAAGGGTTGCATCAATTCGCCGGCCTTGAATCTCCTTATAATCAGCATCAAGTGGTAACATTTCCGTTCTCAGGCATGAGAAGTTCCGATTTATGAGTTAGAGGCAAATAGGGCAGGTTCCTGACAGACGGACTGTTTCAGTTATTTATCATTGCATTATAGCACCCGTTTACCACCTCCGCCATTTTACCGAAATCGAGCTTTTCAATCGTATCCTCCTCCTGATGATAATTCTTGTTCCGGAGCATGGAGGTGTCATTTATCATCACGGCATTGAATCCGTAATTCAGGTAGTTGACATGGTCGGAGA